>DASXMZ010000303.1:0-6570 GCA_036495385.1 Mucilaginibacter sp.
TGTTTATAGGTGTTTACGCAATTGGGGTATCCTATTTTGGCACACATCATAAATTACTACCCATGATTTTGTTGATATCTGGGTTTATAATAATAATAACTGGTCATTTATTAATTACAACGTGGCAGGAAGCCATAATTGTTCCCATCGGCGGTTTGCTGATTGCTACAGCCCATTTTTTTAACGTTAAGTACACCGGGATATGCAGGGTAAATCATCACTACCCTGTTAAAAGCTGATCCGCATCGGGATTCAATTTATTTGTCAAATTGCTTGTCTTTTACCGATGTAAGTTTATTCTTACTAAATTTGTGATGATAAATTCTAATCTCAATGGCTCACGGCAATAACAACAATTTTGAAGAGTTGCTTGAAAGGCATCATTTAAAGAAAACTAGCCCTCGTTTAAAGGTATTGTCCATGCTATCCGCTAAAAATGTGGCCACTTCACAACCCGACCTGGAAAGCGTGATGAATGACATTGACCGCGTAACCCTGTACCGGATATTAAATGCTTTTGAAGAAAAAGGTATCATCCACAAAGTGTTTGATTTAAATGGTACAGCAAATTATGCCATGTGCTCGTCAGATTGCGGCGAAAACCATCACCACGATGAGCATCTTCATTTTAATTGTACATCGTGCAAAAATGTATATTGTTTGGACGATCTTAATTTACCCGAGATAAAGCTTCCGGCTGGTTTTAAATCAGAAGGATTTACCCTATACGCGAGTGGCTTGTGCCCTAAATGTAATAACTCAGTTGAAAAAAGATAGCCTGAAACATTTTATTTATAATACCCTTATTTATTTTAATGATCAGAAATATTAGAGGGCTAAAGATTTTTATCAGTTCAGGACTGTTTTTGTTTTTAGCGTCGATTGCATTAAACGCCAATTCATTCCCACCTAAAGCCTATTTCAAATTTAAAACCATTGTTATTGATGCGGGTCACGGCGGCAAGGATCCCGGTGCACATGGCGCCTATTCTTCTGAAAAAAATGTTGCCTTGGATATAGCGAAAAAAGTACAACAACTGCTTTTAAAGGAAATGGACGATGTAAATGTGGTAATGACACGCAGCACCGATAAGTTTATTGAATTAAATAGGAGATCGGAGATTGCAAATGAGAAGAACGCTAACCTGTTTGTTTCTATACACTGTAACTCATCTCCCGAGGGTACTTCTGAGCGTTCTCATAAAGAAAAGGGGGTAATGCTTTTGGTATACGGTTATCACCGGAAAGAAGAACAAATGGAGGCTTTGAGAGAAAATGCCTCTATCTATATTGAAAAAGACTACAAAAAAAATTATGGCGGGTATAGTGAAAACGACCCAACTGCGTTGATTGTATTAAATACTTATATGCAAAAATACCGCAAGCAAAGTATTTTATTTGGCGAACTGCTCAACAGAGAATTTGTAAACAACGATGGCCGGAAAAGCCTTGGTGTTAAAGAGCAGGGTGTTTTAGTGCTGGCCCACAGCGCAATGCCCGCAGTTTTGGTTGAAACCGGCTATATAAATAACCCGACCGAGGAAAAATATTTAAATTCGGTAAGCGGGCAAAATGCCATTGCTGCGTCAATAGTTCGTGCAATTAAAAAATATCGGAAGGATATCAATACACAATAATTTTACAATGACAATTAAAACATTCCCTATAAATTAGCTGTAATTTAATGTGTTAGTCTTTGACCTTTGATAAAATAAATGACCATGAAAAAAATCTTCCTCGTCCTTTTTGTTACAATAATCTTTGCCAGAACAACTAAAGCACAACAAGCATTTTCAGAAGTGGGTTTTAAAGAAAACCTGGGTAAAACAGGTACTTTGTGTGATACAGTTTATTCGTTGCACACTTTTAGCGACACCCTTACTTTGCTAAACATGGGGAAAGCTTATCCCAATCAAAAATATACGGTGGCAGTAAAAGGAAATAAGGTTAAGATGGACTGGGCCAATATGAAGGGCAAACAGCTATGTGTTACCGGGGTTTTTATATTA
Source organism: Mucilaginibacter sp. (assembly GCA_036495385.1). GTDB lineage: Bacteria > Bacteroidota > Bacteroidia > Sphingobacteriales > Sphingobacteriaceae > Mucilaginibacter. Next base: position 2,010 of record DASXMZ010000303.1, read on the forward strand.
TACAAAAACAGGCCGGAAATCGAGGTTTCTGAACCGGGGCAGATAAATGCTAAATAGCAGTTTTAGCTCCAGTCAAAATCAACTTCACGGTTATTAAGTTTCCACTTAGCGGGTAGCGTATTAGTAAGCCAATCCAAAGGTTCAGCAATAGGTTGTTTCTTAGCCGCGTTTGCGAAACATTGTTTTATAAATGCCTTTTGCTCCGCACCCAACGCATCAGGTTGGGCTGATATAAACAACGGCGCACTGCTTTCGGCAAGTAGCTGCATCCATTGTTTGTTTTTATCCCATGGTACCTGGTTGGTTAGGCCCACACAATCTCCGTCCGCAGCATAAAACGTATTATGTTGTGGCATGCGGAAACCAAGTGTGTTTACACCCATTTTGCGTGTCCTGTCCCAGTCCTTTCCGCTGGTGTCATCGCCAATACGGTTAAGCTCAAATAACCCTGCTGACAAGTGGCTCATGGTATTGCAGCCAATCAGGTACATGTCGCCCGCCGATTCGCGGATTGAATGATACAAATGATTTATGATCTCGGCCGTTGTTTTGCGCCTGTCGTTAAAACTCCAGCCCGGTTGAGTAATGCTTTCATTCATGTCAAAACCCCATTTGCCTGTAATATCGTAGGTACTATAATCGTGTTTCACCATTTCAAAGCCCCATTGTTTATAAATAGAGATATTACCTTTTATTCTCTCTATATTTTCAGGAATTGTAGGATCAAGTACGGGCTGTTTGGGATCGTCCCTTCCTTTAATTTTCGGTGCAAGTATGTTAGTTTTATCATTAAATTTTGCACATAATGGACGTGTCCACAGCCCTGGGCGCATACCTAGTTTTTTAATATCTTCGGCCATCAGGTGCATATCTTTAAACTTTTCATTTGGCTTGGAAAAGTCATCCGCCCAACCGCCATCTCCCGGAAGCAGTGGAGAGTAGGCCGCCCAGCCCGCATCAATAACAGAAAACGGACGATTGTTTGTATCGGTTACCAAATCGGCCATCAAAGCCGTTTGTTCCTTTATTAGCTTTGGCGAATTATTACCGTAAGCAAAATACCAATCGTTTATGCCGTATACTGGCTGTTTGGGCTGGCGCGGCTTTTCGCACATTAGTTTGCAGAAGCGTTGCGCGGTAGCAAATGGGGTTTCAGCTGGTGTGTTTTCAGTCGAAATAATATCGGCGGCGTGCAATTTACGGGAACCCAGCTTTACTCCCACACCGCCCGAACTTGTATCCATCGTTAGCTCCAGGTTATCTGAATTAACTGTCCACCAGCAAATTGTATTACAGCCTGTTTTTACGCCGAAACAAGCTGTTTTAGCATCATCGTAAAGCAGTACATACCATGGGTTTTTAGTGTCTGCTCCCAAACCTTTCCAGCCAGCATCTCCATAGGTGCGCTCCCAGTGATCGCCTAAGCATTTTGTAGCAGCTGCAACTTTATGTTTCCACAATAGACGTATACCTGTCAAAGCGCGTGTTGGAGATTGCAGATATACCCCCCTGGAATTTCCATTGGTTTTCAGGCTAACCTCAATATCGTCGGAAATAAATAAAGAATCGCCCGACGCCTTAAATCTGAACCATCCTGCATCTAGCTTTCCCCAAACTTCGTCGGGCATATTCATCAGCGGCATATCCGCGCTTCCGTTTGTAACCCTGCTGAATAACAAAGCCGCCATAGTAGTGGTCGATAACTTTACGAAATGCCGTCTGCGCATAAAATTATTATTAGTTTATGCGGATTAAATTAGGGAATATTTGTTGAACACAGGGTATTCAATACGTTGGCGTTAGTTATAATTAAGATTAAAACGCGATGGGACATAAGGATTAGCGATTAACTGTTCTATTTCAGCGTCAATGGCAGAGATCATTTGTTTTTTGCAGGATGAGCAACAATGCACTGAAACAAGATTTTCTTTGGTGAAAGGAATTTCAACAGGGTCCGAATGGCTGTAAATAGAAGCGCTACATTTGTTATTCACACAATACAAATGGAAAAATGTTAATGATAGGTTCATGTCATTTAATTTGTTAGCATCGGTTTTAAAATGGAAGCGGAAAAGATGATGTCCGGTTATTTAGATGAAATTTGTAGTATTCCCCGGCTCATCAGGATTTAGTCGAGCAGTTATTTGAACTTTTCTGTCTTCAGGATGATTTACATCCGTCACTAGTCGTCAATTAATAGATATAGTAAAGTTTATTATTTATTTTAAGATATGCAAGCGGTTTTTTAATTAAGAATTGTATGATATACAATTCAGAAAAAGATACCCAAATCCAATAATCTGGTGTGTCTTGGAGGAGAGGAAGCTTGAAAAAATTATAATAGATTATCGAAAGCTAGAATTTTATAATTAAATAGCTTACTGTATCACACGTCCAATACCAAACTGATCACCGGCGCGAACTGCTTTTCCATCCTCTAAATCAACTTCCAGCATCTTCTCGCTGCCAACGCCGTTGTTAAACTCGTCTTTTAGTGTTGTCAGTACCTTTCGCGTTTTTACGTCGATTACTTCACCGCTCGAAGGATAGGCATATTTCCCGTCGAGGCTAAAAGTGACCCATCCAGGCATGTCCTGCAACGGTATGGTAGTTAATTGCTGGTATGGTTCCATAGCGCTAAAAACGTGCAGGCGCATATTAAATCCGTCGCATAACCATATCTCCTTTTCGTCAGGGGTAAGGCCTATTCCGTGACTTGGGTTGCCGTGGCGTCTCACAGGTCCGGTGCCCCAACCTTCGACCAGCACCCGCCTAAGCTTTTTACCAGTTTTTAAATCTCCAACCTCAAACCCAAGTAAACTATCAACAGTTACGTATACACGCGTTTCTTTACCGTCAATCGTAAACGGACGGATAAAGTTTCCAAATGGTCCCACTTTACTAACAATAGTATTGGTTTTTGAATCAGCTATTTTTAACCATTGGGAAGCAAGATCATCTAAATAGACCCGGTTCCCCGATAATCCGTAAAGTGTGTTATGAGTCCGGGTAAAACCCGGAATCTTTTTTATAACATCACCTGTTTCGCAATCAACAACGTTCCATATTTTATTTTCGAAAGACGGGAGATACATCGTTTTACCATCGGGCGATATAGACAACCTATCGCATCCGTTTTCTATAGCTTTTTCCCAAATGATTTTTCCGGTACCAAGATCTATACGCTGAATTGTTTCTATTGTAGTGATATAAATGCTATTGAGCAGGATACTAACGGCAATGCCCTTAACATTCGATGGTTTGTTATTTGGATGAAAGCCGCTTGTTTCAATTCGTTTTACGAACCGGTGATCATGATCAATATCGAAAACCAGCAACCCATGCCCGCCATATCCAAGATAATCGCGGATTCCGGGAGCCGCTACATATAAATAACGGCCTGAAGCCGCTGGGTGCTTTCTGGCTGGTTTTTTTCCGGGTGTAATCATCGCAGACGATAACATCCCAAAAAGAAGCAGAATAAAAATACCCGGTTTTATATTCATGGCCTTCAAAAAAAATTAACAGCAATTTATTTATCCTTAAGCAAAGAAGCGGCGGCTTCATCCAAAAACCATTCTATTTCTCCCACAACGGGTTCAATTAATTGTGCCGGGTAGTTTTCAATGTCCTCATCGTCCTCCAACACATGGTGTACTGCAATGGCCTTACCTTCTCCATATACCAAAAACGCAATGTGACCAGCCTCATTTATCAATGGGGCATTAAGAGTGATACGGTATACCTGTTGATCCTCCAAAAACACTTCCTTTACTCCAGGTATCCTGTCGTGCAAAACGGGGGTGTAGGGGAACAAAGAAGCAGTATGCGAGTTATCGCCCAGGCCAAGCAGTACCAGGTCAAAGCTCATTTCATTTTCGTCGAAGAACTCCAGTATTTCCTCTTCATATTTTCGGGCCGCATCTCCCGGATCTAAACTTGTATCAACAGGAAATATATGGGACCGTTTAATATTTAACGGATCAAACAGCGCTTTTTTGGCCATCAGGTAATTACTGTCCGGATGCGTTTGGGGAACGTTCCGTTCGTCACCAAAAAAGAAGTAAACCTTCCCCCAGTCCACCTTGTCTTTAAACGATAATGCCAGCAATTCATATAGTTTCTTCGGCGAACTTCCACCTGAAAGAGCCACTGAAAACCTACCGTCTGCGGCAATAGCCTGATTAGCTATTTTAACAAAATGTGCCGCTAAAGCTGCAAGAACTTCGTCAGCTGTATTAAAAATATTTAATTCCATGTTCGGATATTGTTACCAGGTGGTTGAAAATATTCTTTTTTCTTCCGGACTCTCGGACTTCCCGCTATTTCTTAATCGGTAAAGTAAACCAGTTAAACCCATCGCGGGCTATCAACGCTTCGGCTGATTCCGGGCCCCATGAATCGGCTGAGTAGTTAGGGAAATTTAAACTTTTTTTAGCTTGCCATGTACTTAAAATAGGCATAATCAGTTCCCATGCAGCTTCTACCTGGTCGCCGCGCATAAATAGCGTTTGATCGCCCAGCATGGTATCAAGTATCAGTGTTTCATAGGCTTCTGGTG
>DASXMZ010000304.1:0-3607 GCA_036495385.1 Mucilaginibacter sp.
GTTAATATTTTACCGTTAAAACGAATGCCAAAAAGTCTTTTTTCGAAATTATACAGGTCGGCAATATGAACGGTGTTATAGTTGTAGTTAGGGAAGGCCTTCATATAATCGAAGACGATCCAGTATACTATAAATATTGAAAAGCCAAGTATAAATTTTCGCGAAATTGACGAAAGATAAAATGCGCAATTAAATATGCCAATGAGCCACAATTGGTCAATTTTGAAGCCAACCAGCCAGCCGGAAAGCAACAAATAAATCAGTGATACTGCAGAAACAATAATTGCCGATCGAAGTGTGATTTTTGATCCATAATTAACAGCATTGCTCATGCTATTTTTTTAAGAAGTCTGATCGGAAAATTTTATCCCAAAGCGGAGAGCTTACACCATATCCTTTATTTGGATCCTGGTAGTGGTGAAGCATGTGATGTTGTTTTATCTTTTTCCAGATACTGCCCTTAAAGTTGAAATGGTGTATCGCATAATGTGATATATCATAAATCAGGTATCCTAATAAAAAACCAGGAAAGAAGCCGAAAATATTATTGACAGGCAGGATGGCATTAAAAAGAAAATAAAAGGCTGTAGATAACGGTATACTAACCGAAGGCGGCAATACCAAACGTTTGGCATCGCTGGGATAATCATGGTGAACCCCGTGAAATATAAAGTGAAGTCTTTGCGCCCAGGGTTTATCAGCCGGCATATAGTGAAATATAAACCGGTGCATTATATATTCTACAAATGTCCATACAAATAGGCCCAGAAAAAATAACTCAACGAAAGTTATCAGTCCTATATGGATTTCAAATAGTGCTTTATAGGTGCAAAAAAGAATAACCGGTACAAAAAGAAATAACGGAACAGTAAAATGAACCTTTGATAAACTTTCAAGGAAGTTACTTTTAAACATTCTCACAGACTCCTGTGAATTGGAAACATAATTTTTTTTCATAAACACTCAGGGTTTAAAATGTTGAATAATTTCTCTGCCTGTTAACCACCCCAATTTTAACAAAGTTTTGCTTAAGCATGAACGTTTTTATACAATTGTTACGAATATATGATAATTTATAGTTCTTTTCCCTTCAAATTATTCGTTTCAGTATCAGCCCAGGGATTTACTCCTGTTCTAAAATGGCTTTCTTGGCGTCCATCAGCCTTTTAAAAGCAGTTATATTTGTCAGAATCGCAACGACCATAATCGGAATTGTAAATATTGACATTGTTTCAAAAACGTGAAATTTTATACCGGGGATATAAAGTTTGTAATCTCCGCCGATGTATAACGAACTTAATCCGCATAAAACAGCGCACAAACCAATAGTTACCACCCGTTCGGGCCGTTGCATTAATCCCCCTTTGCATTCTATTCCCAAACCTTCGGCCCTGGCGCGTACATAGCTCACCATCATTGACCCCATCAATGCAATAAAAGCAAATATGGAGCTTAAAAAATAATGATGGCCCACAAGGTAATAGCATATCCCCAAAAACATAATCAACTCGCTGTAACGGTCAAGTACCGAGTCATATAGCGCGCCGAATGTTGATTTCATGTTACCCAATCTTGCCACCTGCCCGTCGAGCATGTCAAATAAACCGGCAAATAAAATTAATGCGCCGGCCCAGCCAACATAGCTTAAGTCGCCGCGGTTACCCTCTTCAGCGCCTAAAATAAATATTACGGCTACGCCAACGTTCAATATAAAACCAATTGAGGTAACGGCATTAGGTGTGAGTCCTAATTTTATAAAGATTTTTACGACGGGGTCAATTACCTTGTAAATGCCCGACTGCAGATTTCCCCGAAGTGTTGTTTGCTGTTGCATAATTATCAAATCGCTAATTAAAAATCAAAACGTATCCTTGCACGTATTCCCCATTTCGCAATATCCGGATGATCTAAATAGGTGAACCGTCTTACCAAATCAACACGTACAAATTTAAAAATGTTTTCGATACCAACGCTACCTTCAGCATAAGGGGTTTTTCCCAATGCATAAGTAATAGGCTCCCCATCGCTTGCAATCGGATACTGGTACAGTGACGGGTGCAACGATGGGTTATTTTTATCGCTTACACTACCATAAATAGCTTTCAGTGACGCTACTTCGCGCCATTTTAATTTTTTAAACAGTGGAATTTTATTAAAGAAAAATCCGCCGAAATGCTGATCGATATTTAAACTTGCGTAGCGATCACTTACAAACTCTAAGAAGTTCATGAGGTTGTAAGAATATAGATCATACGCATAGGTTTGGTTGGCGCGGAATATGTTAAGCAGGGGATAGGGCACCTGCCCAAAGGTAAACCCGGCTTCGGCCGTTACATCGGCAAAGCCTAATATTGAAAAGTAAAACCGCTTATCAATACGCGCATGCAATTTTTGGAAACTATACTCGCCGCCTAATACATTTTTTACACCGATGTCATCGTCCAGAGAGAAAACGGGGTATTTATTTGGAATGTCTACCCGGTATATTTTACCCTGGTAAAATTGCTCGTTCGGTGCATACCTTATGCCTGCGGTAAATTCAGTGGTGGTGAGCCTGCCAATAATGTTTTGAACACCGTTTACCTCATTTATAAAGTATAATGAACCCGCGGGTGCCTGCGTTAGCCGGTTTAGTCCAAAGTTATAGGATAAGTGGTTCTCATACTCGTGCACATAGTCCACCCTATAGTCCAGATCATATAAATATTTATCGTTATTACCCCGCTTAAATGAGAGCAAAAAATTATCTTCCTGAACAAACTGTAAGCTTTGTCCCGGAATTTTGGTGTCGTTTTCTACGCTTGCTCTTATATAGTTTTGGGGGAATTTATAAATCGATTTGTCGTTAAGGGAGTACGTAGCGCTCAAAAAATATTTAAAACGCTGATCTTTAAAACCGTATGCGCCAAAGGTTTCGAAGTAATAACGTTTGCTCAGTGCCGGCGTGGTACGGCCACCAAGCCGAAGTTTAAAGCCTTCGACTGGATTAAAACTATAAAATGTATTAGCCGGCCCCATTTCAAAAGCGCCAAAGTCTTTGTAACCTGCCAATACCAATGTAGCAATATCAAGCGTACGCTTAAAGGACGGCATATTTCTAAGGCTGTCGATATTTTTATAAACCTTCGATTCAGCCACAGTTAACGTATCTAACCTGTTTTGAGCCCAAAACTGATCACTTCTGTGCTTAGCTTCGTCAGATGGCTCTGCCTCCTGGTTCTGGTAGGTTGCATCGGGCTGGGGAACATTAACCTGGTAATTTTTATAAGTTATGGTTCTTATTCCATATAAGCCGCCGCTTTTATTTTTTGTTACACCAAAATCGGCAACCATATTGCTTTTGCTAAGATGATATCGTCCGTCGGGGTTTTGTTCAAACTCCAGGTCCACCCGCATCGTTCTCACAAAGTTGAGGTTAATGTTCTTATTGATATTAAGCTGAGCTCTCTGCACTGCATAATTACCATCAAGGGTAATGTACATCTTGCCAACAAAAAGCAAATCAGTAGTATTTCGCGGCGTAAAACTTAATTCAACTAATTTGGTATTATTTACAACTATTGTATCTGTTATAAAAAACTTGTAGAAGGTTGGTGCAGAAGGGGCT
>DASXMZ010000305.1:0-5477 GCA_036495385.1 Mucilaginibacter sp.
ACCCTATACAAGTTCCGGTGACTTTTTCTGGATATTAATAGTAAGAGGGTTTGGGCTGGGGTTATTGTCGGTTCCGGTAAGTACCATGTCGCTGTCAACCTTGCATGGCCAGGAAATTGGCCAGGGTGCGGCCTTTTCTGGGATGATGCGTCAGCTGGGCGGATCGTTTGGCGTGGCGCTTATCTCGACATTCGTTTCCAGGCAAACACAGGTACACAGAAACGCGCTGGTAACTCATTTAAGCGTTAACGACCACACCGTTCAACAACGGGTGATGCAGATGGCAGCCGGCGTACGGCAGCATGCAGGTATTGACAGCATAACGGCGAGGCAAACGGCGTATGCTATGCTGGAAGGATCGGTAACGAGGCAGGCAACGCTGCTTTCGTACATGGACGTTTTTTTGTGGGTTGGCATCATGTTCCTGGTGTTTGTTCCGGTTGTATTGATATTTATTAAAAAGGCAAAAAGTAAAATAAAACTGGCAGATGCCGCTCATTAATATAAACCGTAATACTTTAGTTAAATTTGTTAGTTATGGCAACACAATCGATCAATAAAACAGAAGCTGAACTGGCGCTTGAACTTGGTCGCTCCCTGTCGGAATTAAGAAATTACACCCGGCAATTTATTCAGGTGAAAATAAGGGAAAACGGCGTCAATATAACCTTTGAGATGCTGGAAGTTATGGGCTGCCTTTGGAAAAAGGATGGTATAAACCAGCAGGAAATTGCTGATCTCACTTTGCGGGATAAATCAAGCATGACTTATTTGTTGGACAACCTGGTAAAACGCAGGATGGTGAAAAGAGTAGAAGATGAAAATGACAGAAGGAATAAGTTAGTTTATCTTACAAAGGAAGGAAACGACCTAAAAGATCAGGTGCAGCCGTGGGTCGCCGAAGTTTATGATAAGGCTTCGGGGGATGTTGGCGCTGAAGACCTACAAAATAGCATTATACTTGTTAATAAAATGATAGGTAATTTGAAGAGGTCATAAAAGTATTGAACAGAACGTTAAGTATTCAAATTCAATATATAAGTGTGACAGAAAAATCAGGAGCTTGTATATAAATAAAATTTTTAAAGATGAAGACATTATTAATCCCGGTTGATTTTTCAGATGTAACTGAAAACGTCCTCAAATATGCTGCTGATTTTAGCTGTGATACGCATATTGAAAGAATTATTCTCCTAAAAAGCTTTTATGTATCAATATACGCTCAATTGCTGCCTTCGGCTGACTTTGTACAATTAAGCGCCGAGGATATTGATGTAGAAAGAGAGAAAGTAATTGCCGATTTAAAAATATTGAGCCACGAATTGCTTAGTAAATGCAACCCTACGGTTAAAATAAAAACGGCGATAAGTGAACTGCCTATAGCACGTGCTACCCATGAGTTAATAGCCGAAGAAAAGCCTTACATGGTGATGATAGGCAGCAACCCTGATTTGGATGATAGTTATATCGACGATCAAATTATCGCGTTCTCCAAAACAAGCCCAATACCGGTGTTTATAGTGCCTGCAGGCGTAACTTATAAAAAGATAGAGAAAGCATTAGTACCCTGTGATTTTTCAGCGATATCGCGGCTTGAGGCCTTAAAAAGTTTTCGGGATCCCTCAAAATGGCTGCACCCCGAGTTAATAGTTCTCAACGTTGATCCAAAACAAAAACATAAAAAAGGCGATACGCCCCCGGTACCTGGTCTGATTGAATTATTAGAAGGTTACGATTACCAGGTTTATTATTCAGAAGACAAGGACACGGTTCACGGTATTCTTGATTTTGCCGAACATCACCGTACGCAGCTTATTATTGCCCTTCCCGGTAAGTATAGCTTTTTTTATAATTTAACCCACCGAAGCATTACCAATGCGCTGGCACTCAACACTAGCAAGCCGGTGCTGATTTTAAAATAACAATATATTGCCAGGCTATTTATACAAACGATAGTTAAACTGCTGGTCGTGATACTCGCTATCAACTTTTTGGGCAATTTTTACCCCGGCAACTGCGATAAAAATCCACACACGGGAAAAATGAATTATTGTGCCAAAATAATTTATTTCTTCAAAATATAATTAAGCAAAACTTTCTTAACTACCTCTTTAAATCGATGACTTTCGGTTTACTCCGATTTTGGCATCTTAAATGATATCATTATATCGGGGAAATACCCCACGAAAAGATAAATTATTGTTCAAACGGAAGTAACACCCCTTGTTGCTCCTTTTTAATTTAAGCATGATAAAAGCATACTTTTATATCATTGTTTTGTTGCCTGTATTTGCTTTTGCACAAACAGCCGATCGCAACTCCGATGGCCAGGGGAAATCCACATTAGCCATGGCGTACAAACGCACCAACAATACTAATGATAGTTCAAAGGCGAGCAGACCAAGTTCCGGTGGAATCGACGCTTTTCCCAACCTTCCGGCCGACGATACTTTCGATGATTTTAAGGTGGTAAATAAAGCTAGCAGAAAAACTTCTGCTATAAACCCGAAATCGGAATTAAGATATAGTAATGCAAATGCGGAACTTACATTTTCCGATTTTGATGCGGCAATGTCCGATCTTAATCGCGTTATCAGGAAAAATCCGAAATTTGCTGACGCATACATTAAGCGCGGAAATGCAAAAAACGGCATTGGGGATAATTTGGGTGCTATTGAAGATTTTACAAAAGCGATACAATTAGACCCGAACGACTATATTGCCTACAACGACAGAGGATATACAAGAGTGATTATCCAGGATTATAAATCGGCTATTACTGATTTTGACCGTGCTTTACAATTGAACGCAAATTATGCAAAACCATTTTATAACAGGGGTATCGCAAAGGCAAAAACTCAGGATTATAATGGCGCCATTGACGATTTTACACAAGCATTAACAATAAGCCCCGGCCACGTGGTGATCTACAAAAATATTGGCGATGCAAGAGCCGGGCTTAAGGATTACGAAGGTGCAATAGCTGAATATAATAAAGCATTAACTTTAAGCAGGGGTTATGCAGATGCTTATTGCGGCAGAGGCAAGGCAAAACAGGAATTAAAGGACTACAAGGGCGCCCTTGCCGATTTTGATCTTGCTTTGGCCCTCAACCCGAAACACTCAGTTGCCTATTATAACAAGGCAGTAACTCAGGCCACGTTGGAGGATTACGACAACAGCATCACCAACTTAAATAAAGCCATTGAATTAGATCCGGAATTTTCAGATGCCTATTTTAACAGAGCCCTTATAAAAAATAAAATGAATGAAACCAAAGGCGCTGTTGCGGACTATACAAGCGTAATAGAATTAAATCCTGAAAACGTTGATGCACATCTTTTAAGGGGAGTGGCCAACATGGATTTGGAGCATTTTGATTCGGCTATCGAAGATTTTGCTAAAGTAACAGCATTGAGTCCGGAAAATGCGTATGCATTTTATTTCAAAGGAATTTCGGAAAATAACCAGCATAGTTATTCGGACGCTTTAGCTGACTTTGATCAGGCGATAGTGTTAAATCCGCAATATGCTGAGGCGTATAACGGCCGGGGAGAGGCAAACTATCATAAAAAGAATAAAAAAGAGGCTTGCGCAGATTGGAATAAAGCATTTGAGTTAGGCTACGCCGCAGCCATGGATAATATTAATCAATATTGCAAGTAAGGATTTGGCGCAATTTCGGAATTCGGTCGAAAGGACTCCTTTGGAGAATTTCGATTTCCGAAATAAGAACTATGCCGCATTTGAAATATACTTCACCAAGGTTCTCTTCGCTACAGGTAGCAGGGTTTGCTCCAGTGGAAAGGTAATATCACTTTGTACATAATATACAGCCGGATTTGGCATATATTTATCACGACGGATCAGATCAAGCTTAATAGCTTCGGGGGTTTTGACAATACTTTCCTCGTATGTTTCAACAAAATTGATATTAATACCGCGATACTTATCATCCTTATTTTCAAATATGGTTATCTGGTACTGATAAATTCCATGTGTTTTTTCTTTACCGTTTCGCAGCGAAAAATAGCCACGATAAGGCATCAGGGGCACAATACCTACAGGGTCGATATTAAGGCGGCTCTCTACAAAATCGTATATTTCCTTGCCGGTTTGTATAGCCGGGTCCATTTTCTGCAGCGCGTAGCTAATTATTGTTTCAATCTCCTTCATTGAGCTGTCATCGTCAACAATTTTTTGATAAGTAAGCTTCACAGCCTCAATGTCAGCCAGGGTTAAGCGCTGCGGAAAAGCCTGCTGCAGCATCGTTTTATTCTGTTTAAAGTATAAAAGATTGTTGAAATGAAAGATCAGATCGGTAAGATTAGGATATAACCGGCTTTTATCAAAATGCCTGTTTATTTCCTGCAGATAGTCAAGCAGGATATACTTTTTATATTCAAAATCAATTGAACCTTCAATAAACCAGTTCATGCTTAACTCTTTCATTTTACATTTCCTTTCAATAGCTTAAATTAAACAAAAATGATCAATTTTGCAAAATGCCTTTGGGAACACTTTACTTAATACCAGTACCGCTCGCCGAAGAGGCGGCTGCCAAATCATTTACCAATTACTTAACAAATACTGTAAACGAAATAAACGAGTATATTGTTGAGAATGAAAAGACCGCAAGAAGATTTTTAAAAGAGGCCGGACTAAAAACGCCGCAAAGCGACTTGATTATCCACGATTACAGCAAACATAACCGCGATGGCAACACCGCCGATTTTTTTAAAGGCTTACAGGCCGGTAAAAATGTTGGGCTAATGAGTGAGGCCGGTTGCCCGGGAGTAGCTGATCCGGGTGCAGGTATCGTTGAAAAGGCCCACCGAATGGGTATAAAGGTTGTTCCGCTGGTTGGACCAAGTTCAATATTGCTGGCGCTTATGGCATCAGGTTTTAACGGGCAAAGCTTTACTTTTCATGGCTATTTGCCTATTGACAAGGCGGACCGGAGCAAACGCATCAGGGAACTGGAAAACCTTGCAGAAAGAAACGATCAGACACAGATATTTATTGAAACGCCGTTTCGTAACAACCCATTGCTGGAAGAAATACTGAAAACAGCCCATCCAAAAACCCGCCTTTGCATTGCGTGCGATCTTACATCAGCCACTGAATTTATACAAAGTAAAACAATTGCCGAGTGGCAGAAAAAAGTACCTGAGCTGCATAAACGCCCCGCAATTTTTTTAATTTATCACAGGTAAGGTGAAGATTACTGAAAAACATACCAAAGTATTGATAGTCGGTGCAGGGCCTTCGGGTCTTATGATGGCCGCTCAACTGCTTCGGTACGGTGTTCTGCCAATAATTATCGACGACAAAAAAGGCCCCACACCTTATTCGAAGGCATTGGGGGTACAAGCCCGTTCGCTTGAAATATACAGGCAAATGGGTGTAATAGATCGGGTAATCGACAGCGGCAAACCGGCGAATGGATTATCATTTAACCGTGATGGAAAGGAAAT
>DASXMZ010000306.1:0-5745 GCA_036495385.1 Mucilaginibacter sp.
TTTTGAGCCAGTATAACATTGATCAAGCCTACGCCGGTCATTGCTGATGTGCCGTTTAAAACAGCCAGGCCCTCGCGGATATGAATGGATAAGGGTTTGATATCAAACCGGTCGAATATCTCCATCGCGGGAAAAATCTCGCCCTCAAACACAACCTCGCCCTCGCCGATTAAAGCTAATCCAAGGTGAGCCAATTGTACAAGGTCGCCGCTGGCGCCAACACCGCCATGTTCATAAATACAAGGCGTGATGTTTTTATTAATGAGGGTTTTCAACAGTTGAACAACTTCGGTATGGACGCCTGAATAGGCCTGCATGAAGCTGTTTAGTCGTGCAATCATCAGCGCTTTTGATAAAAGAGCCGGCATCAGTTTACCGCTTCCTGATGAATGGCTGCGGATAAGGTTATATTGAAGTTGCAAAATATTTTCTTCATTCACCTTGTACTGAGCCATAGGGCCAAATCCTGTATTTATGCCGTAGATCAGCTTATTTGAAGAAAACTTTTTTAGAAAATTGAAATTTACGTCTACTTTATGAAGCGCTGTTTCATCCAGCGATAGTTCATTTTGTTTAAATAAGAGTTCAGAAAAATCATTTAAAGAAAGCGGACTTTGTCCAACAAGTATCATGGGCGGAAATTATAAGAGCGTTTATTGAAAGCGTAAAAGTATAAAATATATGAAAACGAATGAACACTTATAAAGATGAATAGTTTTAGAAGCGCTTGTCGATAAATTTAATGGCTTTGCGGTTGGCTTCTTTAAATTGTATTTTTTGAATTTCTTCGGCGTTTACATATTTGATGTGAGGACTAACGCGCAGCTTGGCCTGCAAATAAGCCCTTATTCGGTGATCGCATTCTTCGCTAACTTCAGCCGGCAGCAGGTAAAGTAACACCTGGTCAAGGCCAATTTCATCGGAATATACTTCTATCACAAAATCCAGGATCTCCTCCCGCTCGTTAAGCAGGTCAAATAATGCAGGCGGGTAAAGTGTAGTCCCTTTAAACTTAATCATTTGTGCTTTACGGCCGATTATCGGCGACAAGCGCAAACTCGTGCGACCGCAGCTGCAAGGTTCGTCGTAGTACATACAAATGTCGCCGGTTTTATAACGCAGCAATGGCATCCCTTCAACGCCAAGTGTAGTTATGGTTACTTCGCCAGGTTTGTAAGGCTCAACTTGCTGGTTGTTTTCGTCAAGCAGCTCCACAATTAACAGTTCTGGCCGATAATGACCGCCTTTCCCTTCACCGCATTCGGTAAAGGCAGTTTGCATTTCTGTGGAGGCATAGGTTGAATATAACTTTATGTCCCATGCCTCGGTTATCTTTTTTCCTAAAATATTTAAAGAGAAGTCGGTGTTCCGGATATTTTCGCCAATACAGATGGCCTTTTTTACCGAAGTTTCATCGATGTCAATACCGGTTTCTTTGGCAAATTGAATAAGTTTTAAAATAAATGAGGGAACTGCAACGATGGCAGTTGGCTTAAGCCTGTGGATGGTTTCCCATTGAAGCGCCGGCACGCCGGGCCCCAGCCGTATGATGCCGGCGCCGAGCTTACGGATGCCCAGGTAATAGGCGATGCCAGCCATAAACTGCCTGTCGAGTGTAAGCATTAACTGATATGTATCGTCGGCCGATCCGTCTGCACATAAAAACGAACTATATTCATTAAAAGCCAGGCGGTCCAGGTCATTCTCAGTGAGGGCAATAGTTACCGGGCTGCCTAATGTACCTGACGTAGAGGTGTATTCAATAACTTTTTCAGAAGGGACACATAAAAAATCATCATTACGCTGTTGCAGGTCTTCTTTAGCAGTGACAGGTAGCAAAGCAAGATCAGAAATTGTTTTTATTGCGGCGATGTCTATGTTATGATTGTCAAATAGCTCTTTGTAAAACGGAGAGTATTGGGAAACATATAACAAAAGCTCGCTTAGTTTTTGTTCCTGTATTAAGGTTATTTTGTCCTTTTGCTGATAAGCGATGTCTTTTAAAATTGCCATTATCCCTTTAATTACTCTTGTTTATGATACTCCAAAAATAGAAAAAAAGGCCAAATTGATGTACGCCTGTTACTGCAACGCAAAACGACTTTGTTAAAAACATCGCATTGCCAGTTCGCAACGTATATTAGTTGTCATGTTTAAACACTTCATATTACCCATTGTTATAGTTTTTATTACCTATCCTGCAAAAGCACAAAATATTAAGCCATACAGGTATAAAGATTCAATATTTTCAACCGTTACCGTTGATAAGGATTTGAGCTACAACTTAAACGATTCCTCCGTAAGTAAGAAATCCAGGCTGTTTGATATTTATATGCCTGCAGGCGATACAACTACCAAACGGCCGCTTATCATCTGGATGCATGGTGGCGGATTTAAATTCGGCTCAAAAGAAGCAAAGGGTATACAATTATGGTGTAAAAGCTTTGCGCGGAGGGGCTATGTTTGTGCGGCCATTAATTACACTTTGAGTAAAAAGGATCCACTTTTTCATTTTGGCGAACTCCAAAAAAGCTGTTATTACGCGGTACAGGATGCTAAGATGGCGGTGGCGTATTTTAAACTGCATCATTCCAAATACGGTATCGATCCGGATAAAATTATTTTGGCAGGAAACTCGGCGGGAAGTTTGATGGCACTCCAGGCGGCTTATAGCACAGATGACGAACTCGCAAAGATGGCAGGAATCACTGATACAGCCACAATGCAGCAAGGAGTTTTAAAGGTAGCTGCGGTAATCAATTTTTGGGGTGCTATTTTTGACCTCAACTGGTTAAAGAATGCACGCGTACCTATCGTAAGCGTGCTTGGCAGTGAAGATGGCGTTATTCCTCCGACTCATAAAAGCGCTCCATTATACGGGGGGCTGGACATTCATAAACAAGCAGATTCTCTAAGCATACCGAACGCGTTGAAAGTATTTCAGGGCTATTCGCATGAGTTGCAAAAACATTTTAATCCGTTCTTTTCAGGCGATAAGGCTACGCAAAACCGTTGGATGGAGGCCGGTCACTTTGCCGCGGATTTTTTATATAATAGCCTTTTCAAATAGCTCAGGTTCAAAATCACTTAAACATTATACTCATTATTCTGTTGTTTATTTTGTATATTCACTTTATATTCCAGATATGAAACGGATCACATTTTTTATAATATCAGCCCTCGTAACCTTTAGCATTCAATTTGCGAAGGCTGGTAACGGTAATTCAATTGCTACATTAACGGTTTTACAGGTAAGGCCACCCGCGCCGCCACCACCGCCCCCGCATCCCCGATTTCCGAGGCACCATATAGTTTACAGACATCACCCTGGTTATAGGCATTACAGTCATCATCATCTTTCTATACGCCTTCCAAAACTGCCGCCACCGCCGCCACATCCGCCGCATCCTTAAGCTTAGGCTATAATTTAGGGACGTATTTTCCAAAATTTATTGTGTAAAATTATTAATAAGAAATTAAGGTCTAATTAACGGAATTCATATAATATTGTAACGTATATTTGTGATGCACAGCAATATAACAGTTGTTTTGCAAATAAAAACCTTTGTCACGTATTCTCAAAATCATGGTTTTGGCGTTATTTTATTAATTATTAAGTAAACATCGATGTGCTTTTGCGCGTATACGGCGATCGCACGACTATCATCTACATCCATAAAATAAAAAGGGACCGCTAATGACTTTGCAGCAATACGACAAATGAATTAGCTGACTGAAGAGCGTCAGCGACTTCAGCGTTACAAATAGTTTAAATGTTGAAACGGGTTGTTTTTGGCGAAAAAAAATTTTAGCAGATACCACTTTCAAAAAGAAGCGTTTATCAAAATTCAGGAGTATACGGGTTCGTCTAAAAGCAATAAAAAAAGGCAATCGGTGTTTTATGTTACCGGAAGGCCAAAAATTGGACGAACGAAACAGTACTTAATTATAATTAACAAAAAGGTTTTGACACCAGCCGGAACAATTAAATCAGACAAGAGAAAAAGGCCAATGGTTATGGCGCTCAGCCTGTTTTTGCTGATAGCAGTGCACAATAAAGTTAGTGCCCAGCAACAGCTGTTCAACTACAATCAGTATATGGACAACCTTACCCCGCTTAACCCGGCTTATTCGCTGTTGGATCAAGCCGGATCGGTAAACACATTGGCGCGCAAACAATGGATAGGAATAGATGGTGCGCCAACAACTTTTCTCATTAATGGGAATCTCCCGATAGAATCAATCAACGGAGCAGCCGGGCTTATCGTAATGAACGATCAATTCGCGATTGAACACCAAACCGAAGTGAACGCCTATTTTGCGAAAGCAATACAAGTGGGGCCAACCGGTTACCTGGCGGTATCACTGAACGCCGGTTTAAGAAATTATATAGCAAATTATTCTTCCTTAGATTCAACCGATCCTTCGTTTAAAGATGATGTCAGAGAAACAAAACCAAATGTTGGATTTGGTGTAATGTACTATACCGACAAATATTATGTGGGTATATCCGTACCCGAATTGACTGTGACCAGCTTAGGCACGGCATCCGTCCAAAACAACAGCAATTTCCGTAACCACTATTACCTTTCGGGGGCCTTTATAACATCAGGCGAAGACATCAAATTTAAGCCTGCATTATTGCTTTCCTATGAAAGCAGTGTGCCACTTACAGCAAATGTATCTGGTATATTTTATTTCAAAGATATACTGGGTCTGGGCCTTAACTACTCTACCAATAGCCAGATGGCGGGCATCATCACCATTAATGTTGATAACTTCCATGTGGGCTATAGCTACGAGTTCGGCACATCTTCGCAAAACCTGGGCAGCATTAACATACCCACGCACGAGGTTACCATTGGCTTCAGGTTTGGTAAAGGATCTTTAACGCCCAAATTATTGTAAAATCCTATTGCGATTTTGCCAAAACAATAATTGAATATAATTGACGCCAACATCGCATAAAATTTATATTTTGTGGCCCGTTAACCAATTATACCTAAATTATTATGAGAAATAATTCAGTCCTCGGCTGGTCAATTGTTGTGGCTTTAGGAGGTTTTCTTTTTGGCTTCGATACGGCAGTTATTTCGGGAGCCGAAAAAGCAATTCAGCAATTCTGGCATCTTTCGGTATTTGAGCACGGGCTCACTATCTCTATTGCCCTGATCGGTACAGTTATAGGATCTATGCTTGGTTCAAGGCCATCAGACCATTTTGGGAGAAAGAACACACTTTATTTTATAGCTGCGGCCTACTTGTTAACATCGTTAGGTACAAGCTTGGCCGACAACTGGTATGTGTTTTTAGTTTTTCGTTTTTTAGGAGGCCTGGGCGTGGGCGCATCTTCGGTTACCGCTCCGATATATATATCCGAAATTTCTCCGGCCAACCGCCGCGGCCGTTTAGTGGGACTGTTTCAATTCAATATAGTTTTAGGGATATTAATCTCTTACCTGTCAAATTTCCTTTTAAGTCAGATGGGAGGGGCTTCATGGCGTTGGATGCTCGGTGTGCAGGCATTCCCTGCATTTATATTCTTGATCTTAATCCGCTTTATACCAGAAAGCCCGCGCTGGTTGATCCTTAAAAGAGGTGCAACCGAAAAGGCATTGAAAATATTGAAGATCATTAATCCTTTAAATTACAATGAGGAATTGGTTTCTATTCAAAATTCAACGCTGGATAATACGCAAAAAGGCGAGTCGCTTTTTTCCGGTCAATATAACTATCCCATTGTAT
>DASXMZ010000307.1:0-2465 GCA_036495385.1 Mucilaginibacter sp.
GCATATCGGCATCCCTCGTGAAAAGTAGACGATCAAAATATCCACTACACGCAAATTGGCTACTTGGCAAGCGCGAATGTCCTGCGAGGTGCCGATATGCATCGGCATGACAATCTTTAAAAAACCTTTTTAACAATCGAGAACCGAAATCCCAAATCCAACCTACTTCACTCTTTTATAAATATCCATCAGATTTCTGCCCATTTCTTTGTAATCAAGGCCGTAGCCTACCACAAACTCGTTTTCAATTTCGAAGCCTACGTATTTCAGCTCGTCAATTTTCTTTAACAGGGCATTAGGTTTTAGCAACAAGGAGCACAGTTTTATCGAGGCGGGCTCTTTTAACTTTAATTTTTCAATTAAATAATGAGCGGTATTGCCTGTGTCAACAATATCCTCAATAATTAATACTTCGCGACCTTTAATATCAACACTAAAATCAATATCGTCCCGTATTTTCAGGCTGCTTTTTGTGCCGCCGTAATAAGAGGCCAATTTGGTAAAGGTAATTTCGCAGGGAATATCTATCTGTTTTATCAAATCAGCAATAAATAAGAAACTGCCGTTCAGCACACCCACAAATACAGGTATGCAATGATGGTAATCGCTATTTAGCTGTAAGCCAATTTCTTTTATGCGTTTTTCTATAGCCTCAGCCTTTATAAGGGGTTCAAATTCTAAATCGGCTATTTTTGTTTTCATGCGACTAATCTAATTAAAAAGTCCGAAAGTCGGAAAGTCCGGAAGTCCGAAAGAAAAAAAGCAGGCAAAAGTCTATTTCAAAACGCGACAACGACAAAAGATTAGTATTTAATTTAAGGAGCAACACCAAACCTTTCGGACTTTTCCGACTTTCGGACTTTCCGACTACCCAACTAAAAAACTATCTTTACCCCTTACATGACGGATTACCAGGTTCATACTTTACCCAATGGCATCAGGATACTTTACAAACATGCGCAATCAACCATTACGCACTGCTGCTTTATCGTTAACGCGGGCTCGCGCGATGAGGGTGAACAAGAGATTGGCCTTGCACATTTTATTGAGCATCTATTATTTAAAGAAACCGAACGGCGCGGCACCAGCCAGATCCTTAATCGGCTGGAAATTGTTGGCGCCGATTTAAATGCTTATACCACAAAGGAGTATACCTGCATCCATGCATCGCTGTTAAATCAGCACCTGGAGCGGACATTGGATTTGTTTGAGGATATTCTGTTTCACTCCACTTTTCCTGAAGAAGAACAGGAAAAAGAAAGGGGAGTTATATTGGACGAGATCGCCTCCTATCTCGATCAGCCCGAAGAAGCAATACAGGACGATTTTGAAAACCTGCTATTTAGAGATCATCCGATTGGAAACAATATTTTAGGTACGCCCGAAACCGTTGCAAAACTAAACGGCACAGATATCAACGAGTTTATAAAGGCAAATTATAACACCGCTGAAATGGTTTTTGCTGTTTTTGGCGATTATGACTTTAAAAAGGTTGTTAAACTATTCGAAAAATATTTCGGTACTGTGCCGGTAAACAGCAACAAAAAGCAAAGGGAAATACCACAAAAAAACACCCTTAGTCACAATGTTTTTACGAAGCCTATATCGCAAACACACTGCATTATAGGCAACCAGGCTTACTCTTCGTCGCATCATCATAAAAGCGGGTTGCTGTTATTGAATAATTTGTTAGGCGGCATGGGCATGAGCAGCCGGTTAAACCTGGAGATAAGGGAAAAGTACGGCATCGCTTATACCATCGAATCAAATTATACAGCGCTGACCGACACAGGGATTTTCTCCATCTATTTCGGCACCGATAACGAAAAGGCCGCCAAAGCTGGAAAGCTTATACATAAAGAACTAAAAAAATTGCGCGAGCAAAAATTAGGGACGCTGCAATTACACCAGGCAAAAGAAAAGTTTATCGGCCAGATTGCCCTGGCAGAAGAAAACCGGATGAGCCTGATTATTTCAATGGCCAAAAGCCTGCTCGATTTTAATTATGCAGATACGTTACAGCAGGTGTTTGATAAAATTAACGCAGTTACTGCAGAACAATTACTGGAAATAAGTAATGAAATATTTGATGATAATAAGATGATAACCCTGCTATTTGAGCCTAATCAATAATCCTTTATTTTTGCATGATGAAACCATCATAAGCTGCAAAAATAAACGAGCTTATGGTCGCTTCATTGCCACTAAAAAACAAATAATTTCAATGAAATTTCCAATAATCGCTTACGGCGACCCTGTACTAAGAAGAAAAGCAACAGCCATCGAACCCGATGAATATCCTCATATTAAAGACCTGATTGAAAATATGTTCGAGACAATGTATGGCGCCAGGGGTGTAGGTTTAGCTGCGCCACAGGTTGGTATTTCGATGCGCTTGTTTGTTGTTGACGCTTCCGTATTTGAGGATGAGGACCCTTCGTTAAAAGGGTTCAAAAAATCTTTTA
>DASXMZ010000308.1:0-5132 GCA_036495385.1 Mucilaginibacter sp.
TTAACTCGAGGCTGGAGTATTATGATGCAAAATTGCTTACTACGATTGTATTGAGATCAGCATCCATACTAAAAACCCCAATCAGCGACGAAGGTGCTTACGAAATTGCCCGCAGGAGCCGCGGCACTCCGCGCATCGCTAATGCTTTATTACGACGTACCCGCGATTTTGCACAGATAAAAGGCAATGGAAATATCGATACTGCTATAGCAAAATACGCGTTAAACGCGCTCAACGTTGATGAACACGGCCTGGATGAAATGGATAACAAGATATTGCTGACCATTATAGACAAATTTAAAGGCGGCCCGGTCGGATTAAAAACCATAGCTACTGCCGTTGGCGAAGATGAAGGCACCATTGAAGAAGTGTACGAGCCATTTTTAATACAGGAAGGCTTTTTAATGCGCACAGCGCGTGGTCGTGAAGCCACGGAAAGCGCCTATAAACACCTGGGAAAAATCAAGCTGGGGGAAAATCCTTCATTGTTTTAAAACGAGTTAAACACACCTATCTAATATTTAAATGAGAAAATTCTTTCTTTTTGCGGTATTGTTTATTTCCGCAAAAACATTTGCTCAAAAAACAAAAACTTATGACCCTGTTGAATTTGTAAACCCGTTAATGGGCACCGATTCAAAATACGAGATTTCGAACGGAAACACCTACCCTGCCATTGCTTTACCCTGGGGAATGAATTTCTGGACGCCGCAAACCGGTAAGATGGGTGATGGCTGGCAATACACCTACGATGCACATAAAATAAATGGTTTTAAGCAAAAGCATCAGCCATCTCCATGGATGAATGATTATGGTCAGTTTTCTATTATGCCGGTAACTGGTCACCTAAAAGTATCGCAGAATGGCCGGGCAAGCTGGTTCTCGCACAAAGCCGAAATTGTAAAACCATATTACTATAACGTTTACCTTGCCGACCATAATGTGACCGCCGAGCTAACACCTACCGAACGGAGCGCCCAATTCAGGTTCACTTTTCCAAAAACCGATAGTTCGTTTATTGTTGTTGATGCTTTTGATAAAGGCTCATACATGAAAATTATTCCCGGCCAAAATAAGATAATTGGCTATTCAACAAAATATGCTCATGGGCCGCTGAAAAACTTTAAGAATTACTTCGTTATCTACGTAGACAAAGCCATCAGCATCGCACAAACATACAGCGACAGCACTTTAACCGATTCGCTGTCATTACATGCAAATCATGCTATTGCTGTTGTTGGCTTTAAAACCACTGATGGAGAAAAAGTGCATTTGCGGGTGGCGTCGTCATTCATCAGTATTGAGCAGGCGGAGCTTAACTTAAAAAGAGAGCAAGGCAATGACAGTTTCGATATCACCGAACAAAAGGCAAAGGCAGTCTGGAATAAAGCGCTAAATCATCTTGTAGTTGAAGGCGGAACGGTTGATCAAATGCGCACTTTCTACTCTTGCATGTACAGGATGATGTTCTTTCCAAACAAACTCTATGAAATCGATGCCGACAATAAATTGGTGCATTATAGCCCATACACAGGCACAACAATGCCGGGTTATATGTTTGCGGGTACAGGTTTTTGGGATACCTTCAGAGCGCTTTATCCTTTTTTGAACCTGGTTTTTCCATCAATAAATAACGAGATGCAACAAGGACTCATCAATGATTACAAAGAAGGCGGTTGGCTGCCCGAATGGTCAAGTCCGGGTTATGCCGATGTAATGGTTGGCAATAACTCTGCATCGATAGTATCCGAAGCTTATTTAAAGGGCGGACGCGGTTATGACATCAACGTGCTATACGACGCCTTAGTGCACGGGGCAAATAACGAAGGGCCAAGGGCAACCGGTCGCAAAGGGGTTGAATATTATAATAAACTTGGCTATGTTCCTTACGATGTTAAAATTAACGAAAATGCAGCACGCACACTGGAGTATGCTTACGATGACTTTGCGATTTACCAGTTAGGCAAAGCATTGGCCAAGCCAGCTTCTGAAATTGAAATATACAAAAAGCGCAGTTTTAACTACCGTAATCTATTTGATCCGGCTACCGGTTTAATGCGTGGTAAAAACAAAGATGGTTCTTTTCAAAGTCCTTTTAATCCATTTAAATGGGGTGATGCCTTCACCGAAGGCAATAGTTGGCATTACACCTGGGGAGTTTTTCACGACATACAGGGTTTGATAAACCTGATGGGAGGTAACAAACATTTTATATCAAAATTAGATTCCGTATTTACGCTTCCACCTATATTTGATGACAGTTATTACGGGCAGATTATTCATGAGATCAGGGAAATGCAAATTGTAAATATGGGGCAATATGCACATGGCAACCAGCCTATTCAGCATATGCTCTATTTGTATAATTATGCGGGTGAGCCCTGGAAAACACAATACCACGTACGCGACGTAATGAATAAACTTTATATGGCAACGCCCGATGGTTATTGCGGCGACGAGGATAACGGCCAAACGTCGGCATGGTACGTATTTTCTGCAATGGGGTTTTATCCGGTTTGTCCAGCGTCAGATCAGTACGTTTTAGGTGCGCCTTTATTTAAGAAATTGACGATAAACCTCGAAAACGGAAAAAAGGTAGTAATCAATGCCATGGCTAATAATGACAAGAACTTGTACATTAGCCATATGAGCATAAATGGCAAACCGTATGATTATAATTGGCTGAGTCATAAAGATTTGTTGCAAGGCGAAGTAATTGATATCGAGATGTCATCGAAGCCGAATAAACAACGAGGTATTAAACAGGTAGATTTCCCGTATTCTTTGTCGAATGAAGTCACAAAGGATAAACAATAGTACTTTAAACCATAAATAAACCGCTATATGAGAACATTTACCGTAAATTTTGTCAACGCCTGTAGGAAATTGATTTTCTTAGCACTTCTTGTCGCAGTTGTAACTACCGCAAACGCCCAAAGCACCTTGAGGCTTGGCGTTGCGGGCTTAAACCACGACCATATATTGGGGATTTTAAACAGGTATAAAGACGGGAAAGTCAACATTGTTGGCATTGCCGAACCTAATAAAGCGTTGTGGGTAAAATATGGAAAAATGTTTAACGTTCCGGATTCATTGTTTTTTTCTGACCTAAAAACAATGATACTTAAAAAGAAGCCGGACGCGGTTTTAGGTTACAATGCAGCAGCCAACCATGTCGACATAGTTGAAGTATGTGCCCCTTTGGGCATACCTGTAATGGTCGAAAAACCGCTTGCAGCAACCTTAGCCCAGGCAAAGCGGATAGAAGCGTTGGCGAATAAATATCATATTAAAGTGTTGACCAACTACGAAACTACCTGGTACTCATCTAACTGGGACATTTATAATACAGTGGCAGCAGGCACTATCGGATCAGTAAGAAAAATGGTAGTTCACGACGGACACCAGGGTCCAAAAGAAATAGGCTGCAGTCCTGAGTTTTTGAGCTGGCTTACTGACCCGGTATTAAACGGCGCAGGTGCGCTTAACGATTTTGGATGTTATGGCGCCGACTTAATGACCTGGATGATGCGTGGTGCCAGACCCATTGCTGTTACCGCGATTGCAAGACATTACAAACCAGCAATTTATCCAAAGGTTGAGGATGACGCTACTGTTATTGTTGAATACCCCGGTGCAATAGGGCAAATTGAAGCTTCATGGAGCTGGCCGTTTGGGATTAAAGATTTTGAAGTTTTCGGAGAAACCGGGTACCTGCATGCCTTAGACAACAGCCACATAAATAGCAGAATGCGCGAAAACATTAAAGGCGAAAAAACCGTAGAAGCGCTTGCATCGCCAATAAACGATCCTATTATTTATCTGGATGCGGTACTCCACAACCAATTACCCGGAACAGATGACCAATCGTCGTTAAAATATAACATGGTTGCAATGGAGATACTTGATGCTGCAAAACGATCAATTAAAGAAGGAAAACGAATTGTTTTGTAAGGTCTGAACGAGATATTAGGGTTTTTACAAGCCTTGATATTTACAAAACGTTTAGACTATTTTATAAACTCAACCTTCTAACTTAACTAAAAGAAAATTTATATTATTTTCGCGACAAATAAAACTTTACCCGATATTATGTTTAAACAACTTTTTATTTTCACTGCGCTTTGTTTTTTCTGTTTAATTTCAAAAGCTCAGCCCGCCAATTCTTCGGCTATTATGGCCCGTAAACAAGTTCCGATTTTATGTTATCACCAAATTCGCGACTGGAAGACCACAGATTCAAAAACATCTAAGGATTATATCATTCCGATTGCTGCGTTCAAAGCTCATATTAAAATGCTGGCGGATAGTGGTTATCATACTATTCTCCCTGATCAGCTTTATGCTTATTTGACAACCGGCGCACCGCTACCAAGTAAGCCTATTATGCTTACTTTTGACGATACTGACCTTGATCAATTTGAGGTAGCCCGACCCGAAATGAAAAAATATGGCTTTAAGGGGGTATTTTTTATAATGACCGTATCCCTGGGGCGCCCACATTACATGAGCAAAGAACAGGTTAAGCAGCTATCGGATGAAGGAAATGTTATTGCCTCCCATACCTGGGACCATCATCGCGTAGATAAATATAAACACGATCCAAACCCGAAAAAAGACGATTGGGTGATCCAGATAGAAAAACCAACCAAAAAACTCGAAGAGATCACCGGCAAAAAAATAGATTACTTCGCCTACCCTTTCGGTGTATGGAAAAAACCTGTTTTGCCTGAAATAAAAAAACATGGATTTAAACTGGCATTCCAGTTGAGCGACAAGCGCGATCCTGAATATCCATTGATGACTGTCAGAAGAATACTGGATAGTGGCTACTGGACTGTAAAGAGCTTCAGCAGTAACGTGAAGCATAGTTTTTAGGTCCTGCCCCTAGCCCCTAAAGGGGAATATTTGGAATATTAAAACTCCTTTTTGCGTGCAAAAAGGAGTTTTATTTTTAATTGAAATTATAGTTAGATTTAACTATGGTTTTAAAATCAATTTCAAAGCTTGTTTGCGTCGTATTTTTACTTACTACAAGCAAAAGTTCATTTGGCCAATCCTCAAAGATTATCGACGATCATTTTAAGGCTTTAAAAGCACATGATGTAAAAGCAATTGCAAATGGTTATGCG
>DASXMZ010000309.1:0-2743 GCA_036495385.1 Mucilaginibacter sp.
ACCAATGGTGGCAATGGGGATGAGTATAGTGTAAAAGACGTTCCGCATGGCAGTGTTATCCGCACCTGGTATCCGTCAGCCCAATATAAAACAGAAAGGCGTTTAACAATCTATACACCTCCGGGATACCAGGATAGCAAAAAGAAATATCCCGTTTTGTACCTGCTTCATGGCAGCGGTGGTGATGAGGAAGCCTGGGTTACTTTGGGTGCTGTGCCACGAATACTGGACAACCTGATTGCCGAAGGAAAAGCTGAACCCATGATAGTGGTGATGCCAAATGGCAATCCTTCAAAACAGGCGGCGCCGGGCGAAACTAAAGAAAATTTAAGTTATCATCCTGTAATGAGTAATAACCTGCCAGGGTATAAAGATGGTTCATACGAGCTGTCCTTCAAGGAGATTATCGACTATGTGGATAAACATTTTCAGACAAAGTCTGAGAAATCACAAAGAGCTGTTGCAGGTCTTTCCATGGGTGGTTTTCATTCTCTATTTGTTTCTGCAGATCACCCCGAATTGTTTGATTATGTGGGCCTGTTTTCACCGGGAATCAATTTCAGCCAGTTAAACATGACTCTCCCGGCTTACAGCAATATGAACGATAAACTGACTGCGCAGATGAAGAGCGGGGTTAAACTGTATTGGATGGGTATTGGCAAAACGGATGGTTTATATAAACCTATGCAAGCGTACAAAAGCAAACTCGACAGCCTGCATTTTAAATACAAGTACGTAGAATCAACAAGAGGGCACATCTGGAGCAACTGGCGAATTTATATGCTGCAATTTGTTCCGCTTTTGTTTAGGTAGTTGTCGGCAAATTTGCAGGCAATACCTACATTTAAAGCATGAAACCAAAAAACATTTTTTTACTTCCATTAATCACAGTTTTATTTTTTTGCTGCGCTCTCGAATCACATACCGCAACTGCGCAAACCGCCACGTCCGGCGAACCGCATGATTCAAAACTTTATAAAACCATTATGCACATGGATAGTGTGATGTTTGATGCTTTTAACACACACAATCTGGTGGTGTTAGGATCGCTTTTTTCCAGCGACGTGGAATTTTATCACGACAAAGGCGGCCTCAGCGATTATTCATCCACAATGAACAGTTTTAAAAAGGTTGCCGAACAAGCTCCGGATTTAAAGCGTGAACTTGTGCCGGGCACAATGGAAGTGTACCCGGTACCCGGATATGGAGCCATTGAAATGGGCGAACACAGTTTTACCCACATGGAAAATGGAAAACAAGTTGTCGGCGTTTTTAAGTTTACCCACATTTGGCAGTTTAAAGATGGCTTATGGAAAGTGACACGCGTGGTGAGCGTAGGCCATTAAACCGACCATGCCTAAAATATTTTAACTTAAATTGTATTGGAGATTGGAAATTGTTAATAATTTACCTTACAGCTTCGGTTTTGTTGATAATTAAGAAATATTAAATACACGGCCAATCGGTATAATTGTTTATTAATTAACAATTCTCCATGAGTATTTTGTGTATAGCCGATGATAACGAATTAGATCAGCGTATTATTAAATTAAATTTGATAAGGTACCCTATTTTTAAGCATGTGCTGCACTTTTACAATGGTCCCCAGTTAATTAATTATCTAAATGAAAACAGGAGAGATAACTCCAATCTCCCTGACATGATTTTGTTGAGTTTAAATATTGCACAATCGAATAATTGGAATGTTTTAGATACATTGCAATCAATTTACCCAACATTATCTAAAAAGGTTTCTGTTTACATGATATCGTCGTCAATCGTACCAAAAGACATCAGCAAAGCAATGAGTTATGAATTTGTAAAGGATTTCATCACCAAGCCCGTAACAAAAGACATTTTGATTGCAATATCAACCGGAAGCAGACAATTCACCTATCGCTAGTTCAACAAATCATTAATTGCCGATTATCATATACTTGCTATGACTAAAACCTCGACTTATCTTGAATCCAAGAGTCATTATGAAATTTTAGACGGGCTGCGCGGTGTCGCTGCACTTTTAGTTGTTATTTTCCACGTATTTGAAACCTATTCCGGTGACCGCTTTCACCAGATGATGAACCACGGCTACCTGGCCGTCGATTTCTTTTTTGTGCTGTCGGGTTTCGTTGTAGCCTATGCTTATGATGATCGTTGGGGTAAAATGACCCAATGGGATTTTTACAAACGCAGGCTCATTCGCTTGCAGCCGATGGTTATAATGGGAACGATTATCGGCGCGGCTTTTTTTTATTTCCAGGCCGGACCGGCATTTCCTTTAATCAGCCAAACACCTGTTTGGAAGATGCTTTTGGTTATGCTGGTAGGGTTTACTATGATTCCATTGCTTCCTTCTATGGACATTCGCGGCTGGGCCGAAATGCATCCGCTTAATGGCCCTGCATGGTCCCTCTTTTTTGAATACATCGCTAACATAATGTATGCACTTTTTGTCCGCAAATTCTCAAAAACATGGCTCGGAGTATTTGTGTTTTTGTCGGGCTGCCTGCTCATCCATTATTTGGTAATGGGGCCAACAGGAGATGTAATTGGTGGCTGGAGCGTGGATGCTACTCAACTGAACATCGGCTTCACCCGTGTGCTTTATCCTTTTTTTGCAGGAGTACTGCTTTGCCGCATGGGGAAACTTATTCATGTTAATCACGCCTTTTGGGTATGCAGCCTAATGATCATCGTTGTTTTTTTTATCCCAAGGATAGGTGGCCCCGAGAACTTGTGGATG
>DASXMZ010000310.1:0-6160 GCA_036495385.1 Mucilaginibacter sp.
ATTGAGTAATAATTAGCGGGCAATATTATAGGAACTAATTAATAATTTGTGATATTGTAATAAATATAACTATTTGTTAACAAATATTTAATTGAACCGGCGATATAAGTAGAATATCGTAAAACGATACATATGTAATATTATTTAATTGTTGTTGCTTAGAAAGAAATTGGATGAAATGAATTGCATGTCGTTATTTTTACAGCCCTTATTGCCTTGATGTCCTAATAAACTGTTGTTTATTTATATGGATTTAGTATTTGCACTAAGTTCTTATAATTCACTTGTTTATAGTGAGGAATATTCCGTCATGTTGTGGCACATTTTAACCAATCAATGGGATAAATTGTGCGGCTATGGGATTTTTCTGTCGCGATCGGCGTGTTTATTTTCATTTTTCGGAGTATTTATTCCTAGAAATGATAATTCGAGTTATATTTATAAGGAATGTTCAACCTTAACTATCTGATCCGGATTATTTTTAGTGCGATCACCGTGTTTTCGGGGTGTTTACGACAGATATCCTGTGCGATATTTATCTTATTCATTTATTCTTGCGCATCGGCGCAATTAATCCCTCCCGATAAAATCAAATCACTAACCACCGACGACGGGTTGCCACAGGGTTTTATTACCGGCTTTGTGCAGGATGCAAGAGGATTTGTATGGATAAGTACGCATGATGGCTTTGCGCGTTACGATGGACGGAATGTTAAATCATTCCGCCACGATGAGGCCGATTCTACTTCGCTTTCTTCAAATATTATTGACCGCATTACTTTAGATCATGAAAATCATATCTGGCTTGAATATGAAAATGGTCAAACTGACGTATTTGACCCGATTACAGAAAAATCAAGACACCTTACACATGAAAACGGTTTCGCGTGGTTAAGCCCTAAGTACGTAGACGAATATCCTGAATACGTAGACGAATACAAAATATGTGAAGATAACAGCAATCGAATTTATATAATAAGCTTCGCTAAAAAAACACCAGGAAGCAAATTAAGATACTTTACCTGGAAAAATCCCAAACCAGTTAATGTTTCTCTTCCGGAAGGTGAGTTTCCCGTCGACATGGGGGTCGATACAAATAACAACCTATGGGTTACGGGTAATAAATCTCTGTATATCTCAGAAAATCATCATCCCTTAAAAAAAGTTTGCGCATTACCACCGGGATTAATCGTACCCGTGTACTACCCCAAATGTCAGCTTTACAGAGAAATAAAAATGGCAGGCGGCGCGAAACTTTTATGCAGTAATTACCTTGAAACGTGGATATATGACATTCGGGACAATCAATGGCAAAAAATTGTCATTCCACCCGGAATGTCTGGCAGTGTTAATTATTTTGAAACCGCAAAGGATGGTACGTTATATTTTTTTTCGGAAAAAGCGGTATACCGGGTTGATAAAAACCAAAACCTGTTATTGGTTTGGATAAACGATACCAAATACGATTATACTGCGGCCATGATTGACCGTTCCAATACACTTTGGGTGGGCACCAATACATTTGGCGCAAGGCTCATCAATTTGAATAATTCCGGGTTTCGTTCTTATAAATACAATCATGGGTCATTTTTTGACATCCTGCCCAAATGGTTCAATATTCCGATAAATGATAAATCGCCGTGGAGAGACTCACTCCTCTTGCAGATTGCCTATGCGGGCCGCTCATTTACTGATAAAAATGGAAATATCTCCATGATAAATATGCCATATGACAGGATTGACGGGCAATCGATAACGCCTTACAGCTTCATAACGTTATCAAAGGAAAAGGCGAACGTACATAATATGAAGTTTAGCCCGAAAGCAATTGGGGATTTTTTTATTTCTGATTTCACGTTCGACGAAAAAAATCAATGCTGGGCAATATTGTTTAGTTGGGTTAACAAGGACCTATTGGTTAAAGTTGATCTTAAAACTAATAAGTTTTTAGATAGTATTAAGATTATACCGCGGGGTGAACATGCCAATTATCTTCTTGCTGTTGACAATAGGTTGTGCCTGGTATATCCTGATGCCTTGCAATTTTATGACCCGCAAACAAAACAATCCATCTTTTACAAAAATCAGTCCGGGTTGAGTGCTTTTCGAAATATTACATTGTTGATGGCAGTCCGTGATCCGGTTAGGAAAAATATTCTATGGCTCGCTACCCGCGGAAACGGACTGATAAAATTTGATATGGAAAAAGTACAGGCAGTTGCTGTAACTGAAAAAGATGGCATACCCAATAACACCGTTTATGCTATAGTACCTGATAAGCATGGTTATTTTTGGTGCAGCAGCAACAAAGGTGTTTTCCGTTTTAATCCCACGGATAACAGTGTACTTTCTTTTACAAAAAAAGATGGCTTACAGGGTAACGAATTCAACCGTTATCAGTTTCTCTCATTGCCAGACGGGCATATTGCCTTTGGTGGTACAAATGGCGGAACTGTGTTCCATCCTGACTCAATAACATTGGATGGGTATAAGCCACGAATTGCCGTAACAGATATTACGGTTAACAATAATGAACTTTCGACATACCCTGAATGGAAAGACAAGGCTGTTTCCGGTATTGATAGTTTGTCCTTTACTTATGACATGAACTCCCTTGCTTTTCATTTTGCCGGCTTAGAATACAACGATGCCGAAAAACTCCGATACCGTTACATGCTGGAAACGATCGATAAAAAATGGATTAATTCCGGACGGCAAAATTCCGCCAGTTATAGTAATCTGCAACCCGGCAGTTATGTTTTTAAAGTAAATGCAAGCAATACCTCTGGAATATGGAGCGACCAAATAAAAACGATTTTTATTCTTATCAGCCCTCCCTGGTGGCGCAGCCCATTGGCTTATACAACCTATTTTATATTATTGAGTTTGAGTATATGGACCTGTATAAAATTTATGAACAATCGCGCCTGGCTGAAAGCCCAATTAAGCTTTGAGCAATTAGAAGCAAAACGGATAAAGGAACTGGACGTCGCGAAAACCCAGTTTTACACTAATATCAGCCACGAATTCAGGACACCGCTTACTATCATATTGGGGATGGCGCAAAAAATTGCCGACGGTCCAGCTGACTACTTAAAGGAGGGCACCGGGATGATCATCCGTAACGGACAGAGCTTATTGAAACTTGTGAATGAAATGCTCGATCTGTCTAAACTGCAAAGCGGCAAAACGACACTTTACGCAGTTAAAGGAGATATCATAGCCTTTTTAAGATACATTGTGGAATCCTTTCATTCACTATCTGAAAATCAGAAAAAACAGCTGCATTTTTTATCGGAATTAGAAAATTATCATACCGAGTATGACGCTGAGAAAATGCGGCAAATAGTTTCCAACCTGCTGTCGAACGCGTTGAAGTTTACGCCCGAGGGTGGCAACATTTATATTTCGGTAAATTCAAAGGAAGGTCTCGAAAAGGAAAACTCAAGCTCTTTTGTTATTAAAGTAAAAGATACGGGCATAGGTATACCCGAGGATAAATTGCCTTTTATTTTTGATCGCTTTTACCAGGTTGATAACAGCAGCACCAGAACAACGGAAGGTACAGGTATCGGGCTTGCGCTTACAAAGGAACTGGTGAAATTAATGAACGGCGAAATCTCGGTAAAAAGCCCGCCACCCGGTGTAAAAAGGGGAACTGAATTTACAGTAGAACTTCCATTAAAAAAAATGCCCGTAATCGGTGAAATAACTGAACAGGCACATTTTAATGAAACCGGTGTACATATTTATTTTAATGAAAATCATACCAAAAGCAACGGTTATGACAAATCGATTGGAAAAGATGGGCGGCCGTTGGTTTTATTAGTAGAAGACAACGCCGATGTGGTAGCTTATACCGCATTTTGTTTGCCCGATTATCGGTTAGCGGTGGCAAATGATGGTGTAGAGGGATTTGACCTTGCCGTAGAACTTATACCTGATTTGATAATTTCGGACGTAATGATGCCGCGTATGGATGGTTTTGAATTGTTAAAAAAACTGAAAACAGATGAGTACACAAGCCACATTCCAATTATCATACTAACGGCAAAAGCAGATAGCGAAAGCAAAATGGAGGGGATTATTCAGGGTGCTGATGCTTACCTGGAAAAACCATTTAATAATGAAGAATTGCAGCTTCGCGTAAAAAAATTACTGGAGCTTAGAAAGACGCTGCAAGTGTTTTACTTAAAAAAGGCAGGACTCGCCGGCGCGTCACCTGTATTAAACGGAACAACCGGAGGTAATGGAAATATTGCCAATGAAGTGGAAGATAAGTTTATAACAAAAATTAGAGAGATTGTGGAAGCTTATATTTCGGATGCTGAGTTCACCGTAGAGCAATTGTGTAGTGAAGTATTTATGAGTCACTCCAAATTGCACCGCAAACTTGATGCACTAACCGGATGCTCCCCGAATAAGTTCATCCGTATTGTAAGACTAAAAAAAGCAAAGGAATTATTGAAGAACGATGCCGTCAGTATATCTTTCATTGCAATGGAATGCGGTTTTAGTGATCCGGGGTATTTCTCCCGGGTTTTTAAACAGGAATTTGGAATAACGCCTAATGAATGGCGGGCAGATGTAAAGAAGTGGTAATTTTTAGGTCAAAGGCCAAAGGTAAAAGCCACTGTCATCTTTAATGGCTGCCTCCTCACATTGGAGTCTCATAATATTGGCCTTTAACCCGTTGGTTTCGTAAAACGGCCTTAACGTTAACCTTTCGCCTTTTACCTTTAGCCCTTCACCTATAATAAGAGGCCCTCTTTTGTTAACTCTAAATCATTATTAAGCTAATAAGTTGTTAATGCTTGAGATTTTGCTTAAATAAGCTTACCTTTGCGCCAAATTTAGAGGCGCATATACATGCAAAAAATAAGAAATATAGCGATTATCGCTCACGTTGACCACGGTAAAACAACCCTTGTTGATAAAATATTACACAGTTGTGCTATTTTCCGCGACAACGAACAAACCGGCGAACTGATCCTGGATAATAACGACCTGGAACGCGAACGTGGTATTACCATTGTATCGAAAAACGTTTCGGTAAGGTACAAGGATGTTAAGATAAACATTATTGATACACCCGGCCACGCCGACTTTGGCGGTGAGGTTGAGCGCGTATTGAAAATGGCCGATGGCGTATTGCTGCTTTGCGATGCTTTTGAAGGCGCTATGCCTCAAACCCGCTTCGTAACACAAAAAGCGCTGGCATTAGGCTTAAAACCTATTGTTGTGGTGAACAAGGTTGATAAAGAAAACTGCCGCCCAGAAGAAGTTTACGAGCAAATATTTGAATTATTTTTTAACCTCGAAGCTACCGAAGAGCAACTGGATTTCCCGGTGATCTACGGTTCATCAAAGCAAGGATGGATGAGCACCGATTGGAAAGTGCCTACTACTGATATTTTCCCGTTGATGGATGCTATCCTTGAAAATATTCCTCCTGCCCCTATTAGCGAAGGAACTTTGCAAATGCAAATTACCTCGCTTGATTATTCGTCCTTCGTAGGCCGTATAGCTATTGGTCGCGTTGCACGCGGCACCATAAAGGAAAATATGCCGGTTTCATTGGTGAAACGCGATGGCACTATTCAGAAATCAAGAATAAAAGAATTATATACTTTCGAAGGCCTTGGAAAAGTAAAGGCAACAGAAGTAAGCTCGGGCGATATTTGCGCCGTTGTAGGGATTGAAGGTTTTGATATCGGCGATACCATCGCCGACTTCGAAAAACCGGAACAACTGGAGGTTATCCATATTGATGAACCTACCATGAACATGCTTTTCACGATTAATACTTCGCCCTTTTTTGGTAAAGAAGGCAAGTTTGTAACTTCACGTCACCTGCGCGACCGTCTTTATAAAGAAATGGAAAAGAACCTGGCGCTGAAAGTTGTTGAAACTGAATCGCCTGATTCATATTTGGTTTATGGACGCGGGATTCTTCACTTATCAGTGTTGATTGAGACGATGCGCCGCGAAGGTTACGAATTACAGGTCGGCCAGCCCCAGGTTATCATCAAAGAAATTGACGGTGTTAAATGTGAGCCGGTTGAAACTTTGATTGTTGATGTACCGGGCGAAGTTGCGGGCAAAGTTATTGAGCTGGTAACCCAGCGCAAAGGTGATCTGCTGGTTATGGAGCCAAAAG
>DASXMZ010000311.1:0-9458 GCA_036495385.1 Mucilaginibacter sp.
AGCCTACCAATTTCGACCCTTCAAAAAAATACCCGGTTGTATTTTATGTTTATAGTGAACCTGCAGGTGCTACCGTATCCGATTCGTACGGCGCCGGTGGAAACAGGGAGTATGTTGGCAACATGGCTGATGACGGATATATTTATATGTCGATTGACAATCGCGGCACGCCAGCACCAAAAGGAACCGAATGGCGTAAATGCATCTACAAAAATATAGGCATCATAAACATAGAGGACCAGGCTATGGGTGCAAAAGAGATCATGAAATGGCCTTTTGTCGACTCGACCCGCATTGCAGTTTGGGGATGGAGCGGCGGCGGTTCGTGTACGCTTAACCTGATGTTCCAGCACCCGGAGATTTATAAAACAGGTATTGCAGTGGCAGCAGTGGGCTGGCAGCTAACCTATGATAACATTTACCAGGAACGTTACATGGGTGTACCAACCGACGATGCCAGTCGCGAAGTGTTTATAAAAGGCTCGCCGATTACTTACGCTAAAAACTTACGCGGCAACCTGCTGTACGTTCACGGCACTGGCGATGATAATGTGCACTATAAAAACGCTGAAATGCTGATCAACGAATTGGTTAAATACAATAAACAGTTTCAGCTGATGTCGTACCCTAACCGCTCACATGGCATATTTGAAGGCGCCGGTACAACCCAGCACCTGCGCACCTTGTATACGCAATATTTAAAGGAACATTGCCCGCCGGGAGGTAGATAGAATATGTTTGAATGTGGGATATTTCTTCGCTTCACCTAAACAGCAAAACCTTTAGGAATGCTTTAAAAAACAAATAACAATATGAATAACCCTCCTCAACCGCGTGCGCTGTAGCTTTAGCGCAACGCGAGTTGAGGAGGTGTTGGGTTGGGGCATGATAATTGATCATTTTGATCTGATGTTAAATATAAAACATCAGGGATGTGGCATCTCCACTTCCCGTTTGTAATTGTAAATATGAAAAAGACGTTTTTCGTTAACATAATTTTTTGCTTTTCGGCGGCGCTATTAATATTAGTATTTTCTACCTGTAAAAAGAGTGCCGTGGAGATTAATGCCGATATATATGGTAAGTGGTCAAATAACTTTTTAGGAGCACCTGGTGTAGTAACGCAATACAGGTTTAAAAGCATTGATTCTGTCGAATATTTTGTATCAAAAATTGACACTGTAACCCAAAATACGATCGGGTATAGTTCCAGAACAATAGGTAAATTTAAGATTGAAAATGCTACCCTAACAATGTATAACCTGCAAACCTTCACAAATCCTGCAAATACTTTCGGAACCCTTGCACAACTTGTACCTGGCAGCGGTCCTGCTGTGTTGACTTACTCTATATCGATAAACGATCAAAAAAAGCAACTTTTAGTTTATTTTACCTGTCCTGCTAACGCAAATTGTGTTTCTTCGCCGCTTGTCTATTACAAAGAGTAACACCACAAAACCAATTTGCTGATAACTCTGATCAACATCCGATTATCGGCCGGTTTTTCCAGAAAGGTCCGCAATCACCGTAACCTTTCCGTCTTTTCCTATTTTACGTACTCGTGGTACCCATCCTTCGGTGCCAGGACCATTGGCATTTGTATATTCAAGCACATAAATATTCCCATTCCTTACGGCAACCCCGGTAGGTGACCAGGGACGTTCAACCTTTAAAATCGTTTTTATTTTCCCGTCGGGAGTTATTCTTAACAGACAGTGACAACTTGTTGCTGCAACATAAACAGTTTCGGCGGAATCGACCGCTATTCCTCTCAATAAGGGTATTCCCCGGTTAACCTCTTTATGATCGGCAGGGTCTTCATCACAATCAGTTACTTTAACAGGATGCGCCAGTATGGTAACTTTTCCATCCATACTAACTTTTAGCAACGAATTCCAACATGCGGCATAAAGTGAACCATAGGGCCCGGCGGCTAAACCCGTTATACCATCATTTAGGTTATCGAGCGTATTTTCGAGGGTTGGGGCAAAGATTGTTTGCCGTTTGCCAGGTGTTTCCCTGACAAGTGTTTTTCCTCCCGGATGCAAATCGCCGTTTTGCCCACCGCAGTAGTAAAAATTTCCGTCGTTGTTAATAACTATAGGCGAGCCCCCACCAGCGAAAATAATAGCTGGCCGCACCCTATCCGGAGTGACTCTTTCAAAATATTTTGGCTGTGCTTGCGAGAAAATTCCCTTCTCATCCAAACACATCCAATGGCCGTCAGTGGCTTTGTGAATGCAAGTAAGTTTACCATCGGCAGAAATCTTTTCAATTCCAACGCCCGAATAAATAAAATAAACATTTCCGTATTTATCTACAACAATACCTGAAGCCGGATGAGCCGAAGCGGTATAATTTAATAATCCATTCTGCAACAGCGCTATTGCATAGATCAATATGCACTTTTTCATTTTGTAGATTTTGCGCTATGGAAGTAGTATAGTCTTAAGAAGAAATGTTTTAAACGATGGTAATTATTCTCTGATATTTTTTAATAATTATGAAATATAAAAGGGAGTTATAAAGCTCGGATCACACTCGCGTACCTGTAATGTAAATGCCTGTAAACAACCATGCTACGAGATTCGTAAGCCAAAAAGCAAGGCTGGTTAAGGTTAATTGCAATACAATTGCGCTAATGTATTAATAAGGTAATTCTCCTTCTATACCATTTCCGAGATGGTTTATAGAAGTGTCAGTTTTTAAGGCTTGACGACCGTTATTGTCGCTTTCAAAATCGGTTTTACGTCCAAGCAGCGTAAAGTTTTCGGCAACTACTTCAGTGGTGTATTTTTTTACACCGTCCTTATCTTCAAAAGAACGGGTACGTAATTTACCCTCGATATAAACCAGTTTACCTTTTTGTAAAAACTTAGCGGCAACGTCTGCCAGGCCCCTCCACATTACTATGTTGTGCCATTCTGTTTGTTCAACTTTGCGGCCATCCTTGTTAAAGATTTCCGAAGTTGCCAGCGGGAAACTCACCACCGAGACACCGCCGTCTAATGTGCGAGCATCCGGGTCCTTGCCCAAATGGCCCACCAATATTACTTTGTTAATTCCTGACATCTCTTTTTCTAATTAGAAAATTATCCTACAAATTAAAAATATTTTTTATAAATATAAAAATGATTTTCGGAACAGCTAGTTTTTTAAAATTTTCCACGGGTGTAAAAAACCAATTCTCCTTCAGTTTGATTGGTTTACTGTACAGTATTATCAGGCGTACATATAACCGCTGATGGGTAAGTATGTGTTTTTTAACCTGGGATATCTCTTTTATACGAATATTCGTGCCAAAAAATTCGTTTACTACAGGCAAGTTAAACAATTCGGCGGGAGTAACCAACGATTTCGTTTCAATTAATGGTAAATCATACATATTTGCCCATATATCGCTTTCGTCGCGCTTATTTACTAAAATCGTATTTCCATCGGCCACCAAAAAATAATTAAAAAAACGTTCGCGAATCCTCACTTTATTTAACTTAACCGGAAGCGAAGTTGTAGCACTATAGAGAAAAGCATGACATCCTGTCCTAACCGGACATATACCGCAAGCCGGATTTTTAGGTTTACACAGCATTGCGCCAAACTCCATCATGGCCTGGTTATGCAGGCCCGCCTGCTGTTTATTGAGTAGTTCGTCGGCTGCCGACTGAAATATTTTTTTTCCTTTTGTGCTGTTTACAGGCTCGTCGATACCAAAATAGCGGGACAGCACCCTGTAAACATTTCCGTCAACAACGGCTTTTGCCTCGTTTGAGGAAAATGAAGCAATAGCCGCCGCGGTGTACTCGCCGATGCCTTTTAATTTGATAAGTTGTTCATAGCGTTCAGGGAATTCGCCGGCATAGAGTTCCTGCACCATCCTGGCAGTTTTGAGCATGTTGCGACCACGTGAATAATAGCCCAGCCCCTGCCATAATTTTAAAATGTCGTCTTCAGCAGCGCGGGCAAAACTTGCGACGTCAGGATAAGTTTCTAAAAACCGATAAAAATACGGAAGGCCCTGTTCAACACGGGTTTGCTGTAAAATAATTTCCGAAAGCCATATCACATAAGCGTCTGAGCTATTACGCCAGGGTAGGTCGCGTTTGTTGTTTTCATACCATTGCAGCAACTCATCATTAAAATTCATGTATGTAAAATAGCGGTTAAAACCTGTGGTTTTATCTCAAAGACAGGTGGTTTTGTATCAATTTTGACCCTAAACTAAAAAAAATGTGCTAATTATTTCTATCTTTAGGAATAAAGCGATACTTTTGCAACCCCAAAACAGTTAAGTAATTATAAAAAAAATAAAAGAAAACAGGACATGACTAAGGCAGAAATTATAACTGAAATCTCATCCAAAACAGGAATCGAGAAGGTAGACGTACAGGAAACTGTTGAGGCGTTTTTTAAAGTGGTTAAGAGTTCCATGGTAGGTGGAGAAAACGTTTACGTTAGAGGTTTCGGAAGTTTTGTTGTAAAAAAGAGAGCAAAGAAAACAGCGCGCAATATTTCAAAGAATACTGCCATTATTATCCCCGAGCATTTTGTGCCAAGTTTTAAACCGGCTAAAACTTTTGTAGATAAAGTTAGGACTGGAAATAAAGTAAGCAAATAATTTACAGGATGAAAAAAAAGCAAATAGTCGTTATAATAGTTGTAGTTGCAACTATGGGCTATTTGTACTCATTGCCTGTAAAGGGGCTTATAAAACCAAAAGCAACGGAGGGCCACTCCAATTCCGTTGCTGCTGAAAAGCGGCCGGTAGCTACAGTAACTGCGGAGATGGTAGCTTCGATGGCAAAAATTGCGATAGGACCAGCGTTGGCCACGCAAATAACTGATCTGGAGAACAAGCTAAAAAATGCTGCTGGTACTGATAAGCTTGCTTTGCAAAAGCAGCTTGCCAAACATTGGGATGATGTTAACCAGCCGGCACCGGCAGCATTTTATTACCGGGACATTGCGAAAAGCGAAAACACATTTGCAGATTGGTCAACAGCAGGCAGCCGCTTTAACGATGCTTTTAAATTTACGCAGGATACAGCGGTACAACCATCATATATTGTAAACGCAATAGCGTGTTATAAGAACGCGGTTAAACTAAAGCCTGAGAATCTTGATGCGAAAACAGGCTTGGGCGTCGCTTATGTAAACCAAACCAGTTTGGGTATGACCGATCCCGATGGTGGGTCGCCGATGCAGGGAATTATGTTGTTGCTTGATGTTGTTAAACAAGATCCAAACAATATAAATGCTAACTACAACCTCGGAACATTTGCAGTAAAATCGCATCAGTATGAAAAGGCGGTACAGCGGTTTAAAACTGTACTTGCACAAAAAGAGGATGCTGATTCGTACTTCTATATTGCTGAAAGCTATAAGCAGCTTGGCCTCAAAAAAGAGGCGATTGACGCTTACAAAAAATGCAGGGAATTAGTTCCTGATCCCGCATTTGACCAGCAAATTGATGAGTTTATAAAGGAATTAAAAAAATAGTCACACATAAAAATTATTATTATGCCCAGCGGTAAAAAACGTAAAAGACACAAAATGGCTACCCATAAACGCAAAAAGCGTTTGAGAAAGAACAGACATAAAAAGAAATAAGCTGTTACCCAGGTTTTTATACCTGTTTTTAAGGGAGAATTTGTTTTTTACCCAACTAACATACGGTTTTAACCGTTTTTAAGAAATGGAGTAGCAGTTGATAAAAGAATTAATTATCGATTCATCCCCCAACGGGACTACTATTGCATTATTACAGGATAAACAGCTTGTAGAACTTCATAAAGAGCAAATCAGCAACAATTATACTGTTGGTGATATTTACCTTGGCAGGATCAAAAAGATCATGCCAGGGCTAAATGCAGCTTTTGTAGATGTAGGCTACGAGAAAGATGCCTTTTTGCATTACCTTGATCTTGGCCCGCAGGTTCAAAGCCTGCTTAAATTAACAAGGCAAGTTCGTAGCGGTGGATACCAGTCAAAGCTTTTAGATAATTTTAAGCTCGATCCGGATATTAATAAGGGGGGTAAAATCTCCGAAATATTAACGAAGAATCAGCTTATACCCGTACAGATAGCAAAGGAGCCTATTTCAACAAAGGGTCCGCGCTTAAGTTCAGATATATCTATTGCCGGACGATATGTAGTTTTAGTGCCCTTTTCGGAAGTTACCTCTATCTCAAAAAAGATAAAGAGTAACACCGAACGTAACCGCCTGCGCAAAATTGTGGAGAGTATAAAGCCAAAACATTTTGGAGTAATTATACGCACAGTATCAGAAGGTAAAGGGGTTGTTGAATTACAAAAAGACCTGCTTGATTTAATTGCAAAGTGGGAATCGTTTATTACACGTTTGCCGTCGATCGAGCCCGCTAAAAAGGCATTGGGCGAAATAGACAGGACTTCAACGTTGTTGCGCGATATTTTGAACCCCGATTTTCAGCATATTTATGTAAATGACAATAGTTTGCATGAAGAGGTAAAATCGTACGTACATGAAATTTCGCCTGAGCTTGAAAATATTGTACGTTTTCATAAAAATAGTGTCCCAATATTTGAGCACTATGGTGTTGATAAGCAAATAAAGTCGGCATTTGGCAAAACTGTGAACCTTGCCGGCGGAGCTTACCTTGTAATTGAGCACACGGAGGCCCTGCACGTTATTGACGTAAACAGCGGTAACCGTACAGCTAATAAAGAGAACCAGGAAGAAAACGCTTTTCAGGTAAACAAGGAAGCTGCAAAAGAAATTGCGCGCCAGTTACGCTTAAGGGATATGGGTGGTATTGTGGTTATCGACTTTATCGATATGCACAAGCCCAACAACCGGAAGGACCTGTTCGACTTTTTAAGGGCCGAAATGGCTTACGACAGGGCAAAACATACTATTTTGCCGCCAAGTAAGTTCGGGCTGGTACAAATAACACGCCAGCGTGTAAGGCCCGAAATGAATATTGTTACCACCGAGGTTTGCCCAGCATGTAACGGCACAGGTACGCTGAGGCCAACTATTTTGCTGATAGATGATATTGAAAACAATTTCAATTTCATATTGACAGAGCAAAACGAAAAAAATATTACGCTTGCCGTTCACCCTTATATCGAAGCTTACATTAAAAAAGGCTTTATAAGTCGGCAGGTAAAATGGTTTATGAAATATAACCAGTGGATAAAGGTTAAAAGCAATCCCGCTTACCAGATCACTGAGTTTCACTTCTTCTCGTCGAAAGATGAGGAAATTAAACTGTAGTTATGATCGACTACCTATCTCATTATTATATTTCTTGGACGGAATTGCGGAAAGAGGGTTTTTAACCCTCTTTTTTGCGTGCAAAAGAGAGGGTGATCCAGCGAAGCGCAGATCGGGTGAGTAAATAGACGAGCGACATTCTCGCTAATGCATTGGCGCTAATACATTGGCGGGTTGACTCACCCGGCCTTTGCTTCGCTCGACCACCCTCTCTTCGTCTGCGACGTAAAGAGGGAAAAAAACTATTTTTAGATAAATAAAAATGAGTTATATAATTAATGCGCCCTGCCTTGTTCGCTGTCGGCGCCACCGGTTTCGCGTTTTTGAGGCACATTGGTTGATTTGCCAAAACTATAAGTAAATGCCAGGGTTACTACTTGTGTATCCAAAGTGTTGTGGAAAGTTGCAGTTGCATCTGCTATGTTGGTAATGGTGCCGCTAGGACTAAATGTGTGAAAGATATCCCGCATACTTAGTTTTATCGAGCCTTTATTGTTAAGTACTTTTTTCTGAATGGCGGCGTTAAGCATGCCTTTGGGTAACGTAACAAACTGGCCGTAAGTGCCGCCGCTATCATAAAAACCGCTTAATTCGGCACTCCACGTTTTTGATAAAGTAAACTGGTTACTGCCATTACCGCTAAAAGTTACCTGGGACTGATTGAGGTAGCCGGTGTAAAATTCCCCCTGATAAGTATTGTTATACACCTCGGCGTATAAATTGACCGACCACCATTTGGCAGGCTGAAAATTGGTATTTATGGAAAAATCCAATGTTTTCTGTTTCCCTATGTTGCCCGTGGTGCTGATAAATACGTTACCATTTCTGTGAATAGTTTCTCCTTGAACATCCGTGGTATAATTGTATAACACTGCAACGGTAAAAAGGCTTTTGAAACTATAAGCCAGCTTATAATTATCAGTAAACTGCGGTTTCAGAAAGGGGTTTCCCGAAAAATACGTAAACTGATCAACAAAAAAGGTAAAAGGATTTAAACTTCCATAATTCGGCCGGCCGATACGGCGACCATAAGAAGCAACCAGCACATTATGACCGGCTGTATCAAGATTATAAGAAAAATAAGCTGTTGGAAACAGATCGGTATAATGATTCACAAACGATGAATCGGCCTTTTGCGCATTCCCCAACTGATGCCCGTTGCCATTGGTGTTCTCCAGCCTCAAGCCTGTTTGTAATGAGAACCGGCCGAAGTTCTTATCAAAGTTAACATAGGCAGCGTTGATATTCTCTTTATATAAAAACCGGTTAGTATTGTTATAATCAATGGTGTTTATGCCATCAATCACGTTATAGTAATTAGCGGCATTATCCGTGTTTACATAGCTGCTTTTAACGCCGGCTTCCATCTTGGCCTTGCCCCTGAGCGGATGGGAATAATCAGCCTTTGCCGAGTAAATATTAATGGTAGAAGGCAAATCATCACTCAGGGTTGTCGAATTTGTTAAAGTGCCATCGGGCAAAAAGGTATTGTTTACAAACATCTGGTTGCTGCCCGATACATCGTGGATATAATCCAGGTCGAAAGTGAGCACTCTGCCGGTGCTGTCAAACTTATGGGTATAATTTAAGTTGATGCCGTTGCTGTTAAATTTGTTTTTAGATGTGTTAAGGGTATTTATCGTTGAATCCAGTTGGCCGTTTGGGCCGTATAGTAAGCTATACACCGGGCTGCTGTCGTGACTGTTTGATATGGTACCGGTATAAACCACTCCCCAGGTTGTCTTTGGCGAAGCAAAGTAGTCCATTCCTGCCTTAATATTGGTATTGTGGCTTGTTGGCCTGAAATAGGAAATATCCTTCAGCGACGAGGTA
Source organism: Mucilaginibacter sp. (assembly GCA_036495385.1). Taxonomy (GTDB): domain Bacteria; phylum Bacteroidota; class Bacteroidia; order Sphingobacteriales; family Sphingobacteriaceae; genus Mucilaginibacter. The sequence continues at coordinate 9,089 of DASXMZ010000311.1, forward strand.
AGGTCGCCGTTTGGATCAAAATAATTACGGTCAATTTCGAGCCTTCTGTATGTCTGTTGCCCGTTATAAGCAAGGTTAGCAAACAGATTGACTTTGTTTACACGGTAATTTAGGTTAATGCTCTCATTGGTTCGGCCATAAAAGCCCTGTGCATAATCGGCGGATGCTACTGCGTTAAATCCCCTGATGGTATTTTTTTTAGTTTTGATGTTGATTACACCGGCATTACCGGCGGCGTCATATTTGGCCGGGGGATTGTCCATCAGCTCTATCTGATCTAATGAGGAAGACGGCAATGAACGCAGGTAAGTAGCCAGGTTTGCAGCTGAGAGATAAGTGGGTTTATCATCAATCATCACCAGCACACCGC
>DASXMZ010000312.1:0-4874 GCA_036495385.1 Mucilaginibacter sp.
ATAGTACAGCGCACTAAAGAAATCGGAATTCGAAAAGTATTGGGCGCATCGGTAAATGGTATTTTGCAATTGTTATATAAAGACTTTGCACTGCTGGTGGTAATTGCCTTTATTGTGGCGGCGCCCCTGGCGTGGTATGCAAGTTACCGGTGGCTGCAAACATATGCATTCAGGATAGATGTAAACTGGACCCTCTTTGTTATTCCTTTTTTTGAGGTACTGGTTATTGCATTTTCAACAGTATCTTATTTAACTGTGAAAGCAGCGTTAATGAACCCGGTTAAGAGTTTGAAAACGGAGTAGCAGTCTGAATCAGGATTTTCGGGATTTAAGGATTGTAAGATGCAAATTTTTTAATCCTGTAAATCCCCCAATCCTGAAAATCCTGATTCGGACAATAATTAAAAAATATTTAAAGTAATTTCTAACGTTTCCCGTCTTCCATTAATAAAGGGCAATACCGCCCGATTTAAAAAGATAAAAAATGTTTAGAAATTATAATTCAGCCAGGGAGGCACAAGGTTGCGGCCCCGCACACGGAAGACATGGTCATTTCAGGGGAGAGCACTTTAGGAGGCCAAAACATAACCTGCCAATAAATATTGCGGATAACGAAACGAATTTTGAAGTATATGTATATGCGCTTGGTTATGCTAAAGAAAATATAAAAATTTCGGTACACGATGATGTATTGTATATCAGCGGCACCCGTGCAGTTGATGAGGAAAATCTGCCGAATTTTAGCAAACAGGAGTATCCGATCAAATCATTCGAAAGGATGTTAAATTTAAATGGCCAGGTGGATACAGCAAACATCACAGCTAAACAGAAAGAGGGGGTGTTAATCATCACACTGCCTAAAAATGCTGAGGCGCAAAAGCCTTCGTTGGAAATTCCGGTAAGCTAATAATACTTAAATTACAGTAACCGGTTCTTTAAAATCAGGGCCTGTTTTATTTTGTTTCGTGGCGATTGTCATTGGATTATTGACTTTTTTACTCAAATGGTAAAAATTACAATTGCGTGAATTTAGATTCAGCGGAATTTTTTTTCTTCGTATGTAAATAAACTATTATTTTTAATTCATTGCAATCTTGTCACGAATGAAAAGTAAGATATTGTTCATAACTGGTTCAATGAACCAAACCTCACAAATGCACGAAATATCAAAGCATTTGTCAGATTATGACTGCTGGTTTAGTCAGTTTTTTACTGACTCTACTATTGGTAATTGGCTTATTAAAAACACCCCGCTCGCTAAGAACACTATTGCTTCGGGCCAGTTTAAAGAAAACTCTGAAAAATATTTACTGGCGAACGGGTTGCAAATTGATTACCAGGCTAAAAAAAATAAATATGATCTGGTGGTTTATTGCACTGAACTTCATATCCCAAAACGATTGAGAGAATCGAAATTAATATGGGTGCAGGAAGGCATGACCGACAAATTTAATTTATTAAGTAGAATTGTAAAAGCACTTAAGCTTCCGGCTATTTTAACCGGAAATACCTCGTTAAACGGGACATCAAATATCTGTGATATTTATTGCGCGGGATCTGAAGGATACAAGGAACAATTTTCAAGATTGGGCACCGACGCGAATAAGATCGTGGTTACCGGTATTCCTAACTATGATAATATCTTGCAGTTTTTTAATAATGATTTTCCATATAAGGACTACGTAATGGTGGCTACCACCGATATGCGGGAAACTTTCCGCTACGAGAACAGACATGCATTTATCAGGGAAGCTGTAAAAATTGCCAATGGCCGGAAACTTCTTTTCAAGCTTCATCCTAATGAAAAATTTGAACGTGCCGAAGCTGAGATCAAAAAACATGCGCCCGCCGGAACGTTAATCTATCGTACCGGGAACACCAATCATATGATTGCCAATTGCAGCGAGCTAATTACTCAATACTCAACGGTAGTTTATGTTGGCCTGGCGCTTGGCAAAAAAGTGCATTCTTATTTTGAACTGGAACAGCTGAAACGCCTCGCACCTATACAGAATGGAGGTGTATCAGCAGTTAATATCGCTAAGATTTGCAGAAATGTTCTGGTTCCTCAAACAAGAGAAAAGGAGCTACAGGAATATTACTTGCAACATTATTATGATATTGAGCAAACCGCTTAATATGTTGTTAAAAGTGTGTATGCGATAAGCCAATTCCTCGCCGTACAACAAATCAGGCATTTGATTGTATTTAATTAAATCTAAATGCCTGATTTTGTGTTAATAGATAATGAAATTGCCGAAACTTGTCTTAATTCTTGTTTGTATACTGATCTCAGCGAGCCTTTATGCACAGCATGATAAGCATGTTCCCATTTCAACCATTCCATTACAACCCCAAAAAAAGACCGGCAAGAAGGACACCACTGTAGCAAAGGACACGACAAAAGTTAAGAAGGAAGAAGTAAAGCAAATAGACGTCACTGATATTTTTGCGAAGGTGTTTAAAAAGAAAATAACACCAAAGGTCGATTCTGTAACGTCAAAACCTTCATTCACAATAGTTCCGGCTATCGGTTATTCACTTGTTTCAAGGTTCGCGATTGTCGTGTCAGGCAATGTTGTGTTCCGAACCGGGCCGCAATCAAGGATTTCGACCATAGTTGCAAGTTCATCAATTACGCAAAACAAACAATTTACCCTACCCATTCAAAGTAGCATATGGAGTAAAAATAACGACTACAATTTTGTAGGCGATTTCCGATTTTATAAATATCCGCAAAGCACTTTCGGCTTGGGCAGCAGTTCAAATATTCATCAAGAAGATCCAATGGATTACTTTTATTTACGTATTTATGAAACTGTTTTAAGACATGTTGCGGGTAATTTTTATGCGGGAGCCGGTTATATTTTTGATGATCATTGGAATATAGAGGATGACGGCAGTTACGGCCATTATGCGGCGTACGGCGGAGGGTCCCGGTCCATTGCATCGGGTATCACAATAAACGGTTTATTGGATACGCGCGATAACGCCATCAATCCTGTTAAAGGCAGTTATGCTTCTTTGCAGTACCGCGATAATTTTGTTTTTTTAGGAAGCTCAAGCAATTGGCAATCACTGGTTCTTGATTACCGTACGTACATAAATTTCCCGGCAGGCTCTAACAATGTACTTGCGCTCTGGAGTTTTGACTGGTTGACATTAGGAGGAAGACCAGATTATCTTGAATTGCCAAGCACACAATGGGATGCCTATTCTGCCACGGGCAGAGGGTATATACAGGGCAGGTTCAGGGGCGCCCAAATGATATACGGCGAGGCAGAGTACAGGTACAGAATAACAAAAAATGGCCTTATAGGCGGCGTGTTTTTTTTGAATGCGGAGACGCTTTCGGCTGAGCCTGGTACGCGGTTGCAGGGTGTACAGCCTGCCCTGGGCCCTGGCCTCCGGATAAAACTTAACAAGACATCTAAAACAAATATTTGTTTAGATTACGGCTTCGGCAGGCAGGGATCAAATGGCCTATTTGTTGATGTGGGAGAGATTTTTTGATCTGTATAAGTTAAGCTTCGGGTCGGTTTCGCAGTTGGCCTCACCCTGCCCTCTCCAAATGGAGAGGGTTCTGAAAATTTCTATTTAAAACGTGAAAATCAAAGTCCTCTCCTTTGGAGAGAATTTAGGTGAGGCGAGAATTGGCTTCATTACAAAAGCTATTTTACCTTTTGCCTGTTGTTTAAAAGGACTCACTTGTTTTTCCAATTTTAGTTTTTTAACCAATCCAATCGTTAACAGAAACTTAATAGATAAGTCGATAACAAAACTATATTTTAGGCATTAAATATTATGCGAAATGAAGTATTACCTGTCTTCTTACAGATTTGGAAATGAGGTTGAAAAATTAAAGGCAATGTTGCCGCCGGGAAGCAAAATAGGACATATCAACAATTCAAGGGATTTTTCGGGTGCTGATCCTGAAGTAAGATACAAATACCAGGAGGACGAGGTAATTGAGTTGGCCAGTTTTGGTTTTACAGTAGAATCGTTGGACCTTAAAAAGTATTTTGGAAAAGAAGAAGAATTACGGAAGACACTCGCCCGACTTAACGGCTTGTGGGTAAGCGGAGGGAACACATTTGTTTTGCGACAAGCGATGAAGTTGAGCGGCTTTGATACCATTTTTAAAGAATTACGCCAACGGAAAAACTTCCTGTACGCAGGTTATAGCGCGGGGATTTGCATTTTATGTGATTCATTAAAATATATAAAGAACGTGGATGACCCTGATGATTTTCCTTATGAAGGCAATAGGCAAATTATTTGGGATGGCCTTGGCGTATTTGATTATGGAATTTTACCACATTATGATTCCGGGCACTTTGAATCGGATGAGATTGGAAAAGAAGTTCAAATGTGTATTGATAATAAATGGTTGTTCAAAGCATTGAGGGACGGCGAAGTAATAATAATTGATGAAGAGTAACACCTGAAGCATTGAAAAAAAACTACCTGGATTTATTAGATGAATTGCGCGCTATTGCCCAGCTTGGTTTAAATTATAGCAAAAACCCTTATGACCTGGAAAAATATAACCGGTTGTTACAACTGGCTTCAAATGAATATTCAGACTTTGCTGGGTTACCGTCGGAAGAGGTAAAAGAACGGTTTAAAAAGGAGCTGGGTTATATAACACCAAAAATCGGCGTTAACGGGGTACTATTTAATAGAGAAGGGCATATATTGCTGGAACACCGGAGCGATGATTTACTTTGGGGCATACCCGGCGGCTGGGTTGATGTTGGCGAAGGCCCTGAGACTGCACTAAAGCGCGAGTTTATGGAGGAAGCCAATCTGGTTATTGAGCCTGTAGAAATAATAAAGTTCGTCACACGTCTGCCTGGCGAATTTAATCAGCC
>DASXMZ010000313.1:0-2135 GCA_036495385.1 Mucilaginibacter sp.
GATCAACAAAGACATGATGTAGGGAACGATAGCGATAAGTAAGGTATATTTGAAAGTAGTCAAATAATAGTTTATAGATAACGCCGGGTGATCGTTAAAAAACCAGTCAATGGCTAGCATCACTATTGACAACAGCACAATCTCTCCAACTACCCACAAAAAATACTGGAGATAGCTGAGTTGCTTCAGCTGCAACCATTTCCGAAGCCCGAGTTGGGTAAACAGAAGGGTTAAGGCCCCGCAAAAAGAAAAGGTGCTGACTATATTAAATAATGAAAGCTTATTTAGATCATACCAGTAATTTATATTGAAAGGGAGGAAAATATCCATGAAAAGCAAAGTAAAAAGTGCCATTATCATGATAAAAGTAATTTTATCGTGAATGGTACTCAGTAACGAGAAACGTCGGGTCAATACATTTTTTAAACTATCATTAATTGCAAGAGATCTGATCATTGTCATAACAAACACTTAAAACGTCGCCGGTTAAATTAGATATTTTTTTAAATATTATGACATACATCACTTTTTAACATTATTTTGAGGCCTCTATAATTAGCTTAAAATGTCACAGAATATTGCTCAGGTATTTGATGCGCAACAAAAAAACAAATACGAACTCAGATCGAGTACAGTTAAGGATCGGATCAAAAAGTTAAAAAAGCTAAAATCTGTCATCAAAGAATTTGAAGATGATATCTACGCAGCTTTATATGCCGACTTAAGAAAAAGCAAATTTGAATCAGCATTAGTAGAACTCATATTCATTTATACTGAAATAGATTTTGCGATAAAAAATCTGAATGCCTGGATGAAACCCCGCTATGCAGGTAAGAGCATCGTTAATCTTTTGGCTAAAAACAGAATTTATTACGAACCTAAAGGCGTTTGCCTGATCATTTCGCCCTGGAATTACCCTTTCCAGCTAACGATGAGCCCTTTGATTTCGGCCATAGCTGCAGGTAATTGTGTAATTATAAAGCCTTCCGAATTTAGCGTCGCAACAAGTGCAGTAATTTCCAAAATAGTTGAACACGCTTTCGATAAGAACGAAGCAGCTTGTTTTGAGGGCGACGAATCTGTGTCCAGGGCTTTGTTAAACCTTCCGTTTGAACATATTTTTTTTACGGGAAGTACCGCGGTAGGCAAGGTGGTTATGGAGGCTGCCGCTCTACACTTAAGTTCGGTTACGCTCGAATTGGGAGGAAAATCGCCGGTTATTATTGACGAAACAGCAATTGTTAAAAAAGCAGCGGAAAAGATCGCCTGGGGCAAACTCATCAATGCCGGGCAAACTTGCATTGCTCCTGACTATGTATTAATTCACGAATCCAAATTCGAAGAATTTATATCGCTTTATAAGTCTGCGGCAACCAAAATGTTCTTTAACGAAAATAAAAGCATTGACTATTCATCTTACGCCAAGATAATTAATCAGAAGCATTATGACAGAATAACGACTTTAATTTCTGACGCTGTACAAAAAGGCGCGGATGTGGTATGGGGCGGAGAGTCTATTTTAACTGACCGAACCATTCATCCGACTGTATTAACCAAGCTGACCGACGACTGTAAAATTATGCAAGAGGAGATATTTGGTCCTATTTTACCAGTTATTCCTTATACAGATATAGAAGCAGCTATCGGGTTCATCAACAGAAAAAGCAAGCCTCTTGCCATGTACATATTTAGCGAAAGTAAATCCAACATAAGGCACCTGTTGAAAAGCACCACTTCTGGTGGTGTTTGCATAAATGATGTATTGATTCATATTTCCAATCCTAAACTGCCTTTTGGCGGAGTTAATGGAAGCGGAACAGGCAGTTGTCACGGATTTTTCGGCTTTAAAGCTTTCTCTCATGAGAGGGCCGTTCTATTTCAGTCGGCCATAAACATGTCCAGCATGGTATACCCACCTTATGATGGTAAAGGATGGGTGTTAAAAATTCTGAAGAGATTAATGTAGGGATTTTCAGTCTTTTGCTTAGGCAAATAAAGTGTTCCGTTTTTAAATGTGGTACACTTGGAACACTCTGGAACGGTATCATTAATTAAATTAATTAACCTTTTGAGAAAATCTAGCCCTTGGTACAATTTTATTACGCGCCGTTAACCCGAACTTGCAACCCAGACTA
>DASXMZ010000314.1:0-6110 GCA_036495385.1 Mucilaginibacter sp.
AGGTTATTTCACTTGATTATTAAATATTATAAATATTAAATACAGAAAATGCGGCTAAACCCAGCTCTTTTGCAAGTAGCATTTGGTTAATAAACATCTGGTTTTCAGAGGTGTAACATTTTAAAAACTCCCTTACAAGTAATCGGCTTTTTTCTTACATTGGTCAAATAATCCAATTAGATGAAGTTCACCAAAGCTTTTTCCTCAATAGCTGTCACTTTACTATTAATATGGGCTCTGGACACCAAATTTGGCCCACTACCTCCTTTAGGTGCGTTCCTTAATCCATCAACCGGTTTCTGGCAAAACGCAGAAAGCAAGCATGTTCTGCCTGCCGAGAATCTAAAAATCGCCGGGCTACAGGGAAAAGTGACTATCAGGTATGATGAAAATATGGTTCCGCACATTTTCGCTGAAAACGATCATGACCTTTATTACGCGCAGGGCTTTGTTACCGCCCGTGATCGTCTTTGGCAAATGGACATACAAACCCGGAGTGCCGCCGGCCGCCTGGCTGAAATAGTGGGCCCGAAGGCATTGGATATTGACCGTTATCACCGCCGCATGGGTATGGTTTATGGCGCTGAAAATAGTTTAAAGGGGATGATGAAAAACCCGACTTCAAGGCTGATGATAACTGCATATTCTGAAGGGGTTAACGGTTATATACATGAGCTCGCACCTAAGGATTACCCTATAGAGTTTAAATTATTGAATTATAGCCCTGAAGAATGGAAACCGATTAATTGTGTTTTTTTGTTGAAGTTGATGTCCGAGACATTGGCAACCGGCTCCGACCAATTTGAGATGACAAATAATTTAAAACGGTTTGGCGCTGACGTGGTAAATGACCTTTTCCCGGATCATTTCTTCCATCAGGACCCGATTGTTCCTGTTGGTACCAAATGGAATTTTAAGCCATTGGCCCTCCCAAAACCGTCCGCCACCTTTTTAGCACAAATGACCGAAAATATTAAAACGCCTAAAAAGACAGAAGGTGTTGGAAGTAATAACTGGGCCATTAGTGGTAGTAAATCGGCTACCGGTTACCCGATATTGGCTAATGATCCTCACCTGCATTTAACTTTTCCTTCTATCTGGTACCAGGTGCAGCTTTCCTCTCCAACGGTTAATGTTTATGGTGCATCGCTGCCTGGTGCGGCCGGTATAATTATCGGCTATAATCAAAAAATAAGCTGGGGGGTTACCAATGTTGACGCTGATATCCTTGACTGGTACCAAATTAAATTTAAAGACAAAACAAAAAATGAATATTGGTACAATAACCAATGGAACAAGGTAAAGAAACGTATAGAGACCATTAATATACTTGGTGAAAAACCTTTGATTGATACCGTAATATATACCCATCACGGCCCGGTTGTTTATGAAGATGCCTCGAAAAAACCAGCGGACGGCCAGGAAAATATTCCCGTGGGTGATGCATTGCGGTGGATAGCGCATGATGAGTCGGACGAATACAGGTGTATCTACCTGTTAAACAGAGGCAAAAATTATACAGATTACCGTGAGGCGCTGAAATACTTCTTCGCACCTGCTCAGAATTTTATTTTTGCAAGTTCGGACAACGACATAGCCATTACACCTACCGGCAGATTTCCGTTAAAATTTAAAGACCAGGGAAAATTTATAATGGACGGAAGCGACCCGGCCAACGACTGGCAAGGCTGGATACCCCCCGAACAAAATCCTACGGTAAAAAACCCACCACGTGGCTTTGTAAGCTCAGCAAATCAAGAGCCGGCCGATTCAACTTATCCTTACTATATTAACTGGCGGTTTGATGTCTATGATCGCGGCAAGCGGATAAACGACAGGCTTACGGCAATGCAAAAAGCTACTGTTGACAGCATGCGCATTTTGCAGACGGATGTTTACAGCATGAGGGCACATGATGTACTGCCCACCATGCTTAGATACCTCGATACTTCAAAAATGGATGACTCCCAGTTGGCCGCCTTTGAAATTATCAAAAACTGGGACAAAAATTTTGCGGCGAACTCAATGGGAGCCAGCATTTTTACTACCTGGTGGGGCAACTTTTATGATATGGTATGGGATGAGTTTAACGTAAAAGGAGAATATTTGAATGTTCCTTCGTTTGATCGTACCGAAAAATTGCTGTTAACAGAGCCCAATTCAAAATGGTTTGATGATGCCAGTACACCGGCAAAAGAAACCTGTGCAGATATCATTAACCATTCATTTAATAAGAGTATTGATGAACTGGTGCGTAAACATGGCAAGCCCGGAAATAAATGGCAATGGGGCCTGGTAAGGAAGTTTAACATAAGCCACCTGGCAAACATACCGGGCCTTGGTTCAGGCAATTTCTTCACCGGCGGCGCAAGCAGTGTTATTGAAGCTATAAAAGGCGGCAACGGCCCGTCATGGCGTATGGTGGTACAAATGGGTCCGACGGTTAAGGGATACGGTGTTTTTCCGGGCGGCGAATCAGGCAATCCCGGCAGTTTCTTTTACGACAACATGTTTAAAACGTGGAAAGACGGAAAGCTGAATGAGCTGCTGTTCCTTAAATCGGCTGATGAAAATCCCAGCAGCATTAAAACAACGTTAATCTTAAGCAGTAAATAAAAGAGTTGTACCAGCCTAAATATTTTAATTAAAAAACGAAATTATGCTTTTCTTAATCATACTAATCTTATCATTTGCAAGCGGTTATTTTTTACCATGGTGGGTTGTGGCTATCGCTGCATTTTTGGCGGCATTTTTTATCGGTAAAACATCCGGACAATCTTTTTGGTCGGGTTTTGGGGCAGTATTTATCGTATGGACCGTATTGGCCCTGTTTAAGAGTATACCTAATGATCATATACTGGTAAAACGTATAGCTACGATGTTTCATCTGCCTAACTGGATATTCATATTATTTGTTACCGCCTTGATTGGAGGGATAGTCGGCGGAATGTCTGCCCTATCAGGTGTACTACTAAAAAGGGCACTGGGCAAATAAGATAGTTGTTGAATGGCCGCTATTTGATTAATTGATGCAAGAGGCTGCATCGAAAGTCTTTTATCTAAATAGTAAACAAGATGATATTTGGTCTTAGTGTGCTTAGTGCCACCTTCGTGACCCTTTGTGGTAAATTTTAACCACGAAGGTCACAAGAAATTCACAAAGGACACGGAGTTTTTTAAGACTCAAAATATGATTTTGTCGTTTTTATCAACTATTGCTTTTTGACACAGCCTCTTCTTTCCGCGGCAATTATAAATTATAAACTCGTCAGGTTTTCCTTTAACATCTTAACGGCTTCTGTATTGCTTTTTGATGTCTCAAATAATTCATGTGATGACATACCATTTCCATAATAATCAGCATTTGCCGTTTTATCGATTGATAAACTACAGCCGTTGATAGACATTCCTGCAAACAAGCCGCGGCTGCGCGAATAAGAATAAACCTCAGCCTCCAGTTTGTAATCAGTATTTGCCGAGGTGCTCCTACCGACCGGCCCGGCCGCTGCCGAAATATCGCCACCTATGGTAAAATCGCCATTCTTAACTTTGGTAAGAACACCTTTATGACGAAAAACCAAAACCAGATCGACAGATTGAACACCGGCTTGCAGTCCTAAACTTCCGCCTGTTAAAGTTACAAAAACAGGGTCGCTCCAGGTTCCGTTTTCAAGCTTTACCATAGCAACTCCCTTCCCGCGCTTTCCACCTACTACAAATCCTGCATTTATCAATTCAGGAACAATAATTATCCCCTGGCATTGTTCTACCAATTCATGGGGAATGCTTTCTTTCATTTTGCCAAAATCTTTTAATACGTTGTTGGCGCTGTGTATTCTCTCTGCTTCTTTGCTCCCGTCTGTCATTGCGGAAGTAAGCATAAAAACCGCAGTTAATAAAGCAGGGAATATCAAAAATTTCAATGTTTTCATGAGGTTATTTTTTTATTATGATCTTAAAAATAGTACTATATATAATAACCATCAAAAAAGCCGGTTGTTTGCATTTAAAAAGGCCGGATTTATAGCACGGTCTTATAATTATTTCAGGACGGGTCACATCTGAAAAACAGGATTTACAAAAGTTTACACAATTTTATTTTTATAGATTGTATTTATGTTAAAATGAGGCATTTATGAAAAAAAGCTTACTTTTATGTAAACCATCTATTTTGGCTTTTACGCTACGTATCCGGCCAAATGGTATCATTAGTATTCATCTTATTTGGGCGTTTCCCCGCTGATAGAAGCGGGGTCATGCTTTACGCTCATACTGCGCGGGCATTAGCCGCGAAGGCCGGTATCCGCTTCAACATTAACGCAAAACTCCGGGAAATGTCCTGTCCAAACATGGTCACGAGTACGCCACCTCTTTTTGCCAACGCTGCATACTCGCGCCAGTTGGGGGGTACTCACCAGTTGGTGAATTATAGGTCGCCAACAAAATTGTAACGCTACCCACTACTACTTTTTTACTAAATAAGATATAAATGCGTATATAAAAATACACCCCATTAAAATTAAACCAAAACCGGATTTTCGTAAGTTGTTATAATAGTATCCTTGTTCTGTCCTGTTAATATAATGTTTTTGCATTTTTTTAAAATAAGTTAACCTTTTAACTATTTTTAGATTAAAGTCTATTATTTTTTGAGGAGATATTAAGGCCGTAAAACCTAAAGTAATTAGACCAAGTCCGATAATTAACAGAAATAAAGATGCCGTAATTGTTTTTAAAATATTCATATTTTACCATTTAATACCAGTTTAGCTTCGCCCTTGTTGGAGTTGTCTTCGCCCCGCTGTCCGAAGTCTCTGACTTCGGATACAATAAGCTTGTAGTCTGTGACTACAGTTAAAAAAACAAACAATCCACATCAATAATTTGATCTATCCCTGCATAATTTGATGCGCTTGAATAAATATAATCTTCTGCTTTATAAACCAAACCGGCCCTTACCGGGTTTTCATGCCCGCCTGCCGGCCAGCAGGTATATAATCTATCTTTTGCTGTGTAAATGTTGGTGAGCTTAATTTAATAAAATGATTGTCCTGATCCCAAAGCTGATAGGTTTCATTTCGGGAATGCAGTAAAGCATGGTATTTAAACTGATGCAAAATCCATTGACGCCGACTTTCAACACCGCCATTTTCGATGCTGTCAGTTATTTTCTTCGAAGTGAATTTTTTACAGTCCCTAACAAAATCGCTGATTGTAAAGCCCTCATCTACAGACGCGATAAGATGTACGTGATTGGACATAATTACATAGGCATGCAGATGCAAACCCTTATGCGCCCGGCAATATTTAAAGGAGTCTATAACGATGTCGCGGTAAGCCTGACGCGAAAAGATATCAATCCAGCCGACAACAGTAAAAGTCATATAATAAATAGCCTGCTGGTCGTGAACGATATACCCTTTGCGTGACATAAATGATTGATTAGGTTTAGGTAAATATAACTGTCGGGTACCGTAGTTACAAACTACGGGCTTAATTTATCCGAAGTCGGAGACTTCGGACAGCAGTCGGTAGGTTGTTTGCATTTAAAAAGCCGGGGTTATTGCACCCTTTCAATTTTACAAATAAAACAGCAAGCCTGCGCATTGCGGGCATGCAGGTAAGCTACATTATTATGTAAATCAAATATTTCATTAATCAATTCATCAACATCGGCATCGCCAACTAACTTGGTAAGTACCATTTGCTGATTTTTATCATAGCCAATTAATGTCAACGGAAAACTGGCCTTGTTAGCTTTAATTTCTGGCGGGAAGCGGTAAATATCGGCGTACTCTTCCAACTCAGCGCTGTTTATAAAAACAGGTCCGGGCTGATTATAAGCATTGTCAATTTCAAAAGGACTATGCGTCAACAACAAACGTTTGTCCACGCCTTTAATAAAAGGCTTTAACGATACCCTGCACGGCCCTGAGCCGGTAGCGACTTTTTCAACAACCTCATGACCAAAGTCGTCGTGCATTTGTAACCTGATTTTCTCAGCATACGCTTTGGAAAGCGGTACAATTTTAAATTTATTCATCTTGTATTTTTTTGATAAACCAAAATTCGGCATAAGCTATAAGCGTTAAAACCCGGATGTTGCTAAG
>DASXMZ010000315.1:0-1616 GCA_036495385.1 Mucilaginibacter sp.
AAGTTTGGAGGATCAGCAACGGGTGGTTTACCTGGCTACCAAAGGTTTATTGTATTATAAATTGGGGCAATTAGAATCTGGTGAAGCCTATTATAATGAAGCCAGCGCATTGGCGGCCCGTACGAAAAACAAGAAATTACAATTACTGGCAGATTTCCATCATTTACTTATGCGGATTGAACTAAAGCAAGATGAACAAAATATGTTGAAACTCGACCGCCTGCTTAAAGAATTAGAACCGATGGATGTTGTTTATTTAAAAGACTTGGTAAAGAACCTTTTAAAGAGAATTGATGGCCCAAAGGGTCTTAGTAGTTAAGCCGTAATAAAACTGGTGCGTGATTTAATGGTTTCGCCTTTGGGGAACATAAAAACAAACACGTTATATTTGTTATGAAAATAGTGGTAGTCGCAGGCTATTGTTTCACCCATCCAATCAATATTCAGTTCGCTTTTTACCATGCGGCGGTTAGCCATGAAATCTTGTACAAAGGGTATCTCATCGCCAAACTCTGTACCCCAATCTATACCGCCCCACTCTGCTTTGAAAGCAGGTGATTCCATATAGGTACGTAAGGTCAATTTTGGCCAGCCATAGCCTGTTTCGTTTTCCTTATTTAAAATCAGTAATGCACATCTTTTTGAAGTATTTGCTACATAACGGCGTATAGCGGCATGAAAAGAGCCGCCAAATACTTTAGCTAAATGCAAGCTCGTGTTTAACTCCAGCGGCAGTTCTTTCATTTTGTCGGTAAACAAGTCAAGCTGAAATAACGCTGCCGAAGCGAAAAAATTTGCCTGAGCTTCAAACTCATCATCTGTATCCGGATCAAGCGTTTCATCATTATCCTGCAGTACTTTCAGTAATTTTCCTTGCCAGCCGCATAACTCGTGGGCCGTTTCATGTAATTTAACAAAATTTTGCCTGGCTGGCAGTTGTGATTGGTCAAGATAGATCTGCTTTTCTCGTCGGTCTAATGCCCCCCTTAACTTAGCAAGTCCGCGTTTGAGTAAAAGGTCACCTTTCGCAAAAAATGTGCTGGGTATGGCACCTAAGTCCACCTTTGAGTTAACACGCAGGTCGGCGTATTTAATAATTTTATCAACCGGCGTAGGGAATACCCCTAAAGAATTAGACTTGGATAAGGCGTCGAGTACAATTTTCTCTATATCCTCTTTTTTATCACGACTTACCATCTTTCTCTTGATAACGCAACCATTTTAAATATTCAACAAGCTTCTCTTTTTCTGCTGCAGTTGCGTTGTGTGCCAAAAATGAAAAATCATCTACCGGCCCGGTCAACTCTTCTTTTTTTTCTACAATACCCGCAGTTACCATTAGCTCGTCGAAATCGAGTTTAAATAATGATGACAGCTTGTAAAGCGTATTAGCAGAAGGTTTTTTTATTTTATCATTTTCCAACTGACTTAAATAGGCATTGGAAATTCCGGACTGGATTTCTACTTCTCTCAGGGATAGGCGGCGAGATTCCCGCGCTTCTTTTAGAACCTTCCCTACTGTGTTCATATCTGTTGCCATGGCAACAAAGGTATAAACTCTAAATTTAATACGCAAATACTAAATTCATCAATCTAATTATCAAGCATTTGCTAAA
>DASXMZ010000316.1:0-6762 GCA_036495385.1 Mucilaginibacter sp.
GGAAATTTTTGTGCAAATTGCTCGGAAAGCAACGTAGCAGGTATTTTCTCCTGAATAACCGGATTGTTGTGAAGGAGTTCCGTCTGTATGATATTTAATAACTGGTTTTGCTTAATTGGTTTAATTAGTATTTTGTTAAACCTGTCCTGGTTTTTATTTTTTTCCAGCGCCGAACAAACAAGTACAATTGGCACGTCCCTGTCAATATTTTTAATTGCTTTAGTTAATTCAAGCGTATCGGTTCCGGGAATACGGGTGCCTGTTATAACTAAATGAAATTTCTCTTTGCCGGTTAAGTGTTTCAGCGCGTCGTTAGCGGATGAAGCACATATAGCGGTTAAATTCCATTGCTTAAGCTGTTCTTCTAAAATGGTAAGCGCCGTTAAATTCTGATCTATTAATAACACCCGCTTGCCCTCCGCTCCGTCTGTATTGGGAATAACATTTATTGCATGAGCCGAATTGCTTATTTCGCTTTTTATATTAAAAACAACAGTGGTCCCTTTTCCATGTTCACTTTCAATTGCTATCTGTCCGCCCATTAATTCAACGAGGCGTTCGCAAATTACCAGCCCCAAACCGGTGCCGCCGTATTTACGCGTGGTGGAGGCGTCGCCTTGTGAAAATGCTCTGAATAACCTGTTAACTTTATCGTTAGGTATGCCTATGCCTGTATCTGTTATTTTAAAGCCCAGGTCCAGTATATTTTCATTTTTATTAAGCAAGTCTATTTCAACCAACACCTGACCCTTGCTAGTGAATTTGATGGCGTTATTAATTAAATTTAACAATACCTGCCTTATACGCATGTTGTCGCCAATCAATCTTGCCGGAATTTGATGACCTATTTTATATAAGATATCCAATTGCTTTTTAGCGGCCACTTCCGAAAAAATATCCAATGCGTCTTCAATACATTGCCGCAAATCAAAGTCGTGGTGGTCAATTTCCATTTGTCCTGATTCTATTTTAGAAAAATCGAGGATATCATTGATCACGTTCAACAAATTTTCACCGCTTACCCTTATCGTTTCGGCATAGTCCCGCTGTTCGGCGGTTAAAGGAGTTTCGAAAAGCAACGAGGTCATTCCGAGCACCCCATTCATAGGCGTGCGTATTTCGTGGCTCATGGTTGCAAGGAAAACGCTCTTTGCCATATTGGCTTTTTCCGCTTCCTTTCGGGCAACCAATTCCTGTTCTTTTTGTTCGTGCAATTCGTCGTTCATGTCCTTCAGGAAAACTGATTGCAGCTGCAATTCTTCTGACTGGGCCTGGAGTTCTTCATTCAATGCCTGTAACTCTTCTGATTGACATTGAAGTTCTTCGGACTGTTTAACAACCGCGGCCGTTTGCTCTTTAACCATTTTTTGAAGAATTTTCCGCTGGGCTTTTATTGAATAAACGCGGTAGCGATAATAACTGAAAGCAGCGTTACAAAGAATCGAAAACATTAATATCCTAAACCACCAGGTCATCCAAAAAGGCGGAACAACAATGATTTTTATGGTTGAAACATCATTATTCCAAATTCCGTCATTATTTGCGGCCTTTACTTGAAAAGTATATTCGCCGGGATTTAAGTTGGTATAAGTTGCCTTCCTTTGCGCTCCTACATAATTCCATTCTTTTTCAAAGCCCTGAAGTTTGTAGGCGTATGAATTAGCTTCGGGCATAGTGTAGTTCAGGGAACTGTATTCAATCGTAAATACCGACTGCTCATAATTAAGCCTGATGACTTTTGTTTGCGTGATTGTTTTTTTAAGTATGGAATTTTGTCCTATCACAACTTTTTTATTGAATAACTGAAAATCGGTGAATACAACTTTATGATTGTTTTTATTAACGGTAAGCTTCTCCGGATCGATTATGTTAAAACCATTATTTCCGCCAAAAAGCAATTCGCCTTTTTGATTTTTTAAAGTTGACCCGATAAAAAATTCAGGACCTTGCAGGTTATTTGAAGCAGTGTATTTTCTAAATTCAGGCGTATTTGGTTTGAAACTAATAAGCCCTCTATTTGTCCCTATCCAGATAAAGCCTTTATCATCTTCATTGATGCTGTTAATTATAGAATAATTCAGGCCGTCGGGAAAAACATAGCCAGAAAATGTTTTTGTTTTTTTATTGTACAGATTCAGCCCATTGCCCAGCGTTCCAACCCAGATATTCGATTTGCTGTCTTCAAATATGGAGCCGATGATATTGCTGGTTAAACCGCTGTTATATGTTTTAAAATGTGTAAAATTATTTGTTGCCTGGTTATATAAATTTAGCCCGTCAAATGTTCCAACCCACATGTTATCCTCTTTATCCCGATAAATAGATCTTACATCGTCATTGGTTAAGCAGTGAAGTGTATCATTGTGATTATATTTATACCTTTTGATGACCTTTGATCGATGTATTACATTCACTCCTTTGTCATCCAAACCAACCCAAATATCACCAGCTTTGTCTTCCGCGAGGCCAAAAACAGTGTTCCCGCTTATTTTATCGGGTTTATTTCCAACATTATAATGTGTTAGTTTATGTGTTTTGCCGTCAATCACGTCCAGGCCGAAAGCATAATAACCAATCCATAAATTCTTTTGACTGTCCCGGAAGAGTTTAAGGATATGATAACCGCTTATGGCGTTTTTATTGGTGGCTGAGGGGAAGTAGTGCTTAAATAATTGTGTTTTAGCGTTAAGGAAGTTTAGCCCGCCGCCATCCGTTCCTATCCAATACCCTTTGTCAGCTTCAACAAATGAGGTTACGGTGTTGTAGCTTAAACTGCCAGAGCCTGGTTGATGTTTATAGAAATATTCAAACGAGGACAAATTGGCATCGTAATACTTTACTCCCGATTCGTAGGTTCCAAGCCACAAAATGCCGTCGCAGTTTAAAATACAATCTATCGAATTAATTTCATTGGCATTAGCCTTATCGTCATTTTTATAATGTATAAATGTCTCGTCATTTTTATCAAAAACGTCAAGGCCGTCTTCGGTACCAACCCATATCCTGTCATTGCCTGCAGATGCTAAAGCGAATATGCCGTTGTTAATTAGTGAATTAACATTATTTGCTTTGTGGGAAAAGTTCTTAAAGGTGTGATCTTTTATATTAAATAAATCGAGCCCTGCTCCCGCCGTGCCAATATACAATAAGTCGCTATTTTTATTTTTTAATATTACATTTATCGGATAATTGCCGCGGCCATACTGGTAGCTTTTAACAAATTGGGTGTTATAATTATATTGTATAAGCCCGCTGCCTGTTCCCAACCATAAATTACCATCATTGTCTTCAGTCATCGAAAAAATATGATGCTCGGGAAGGTCATCGCGATTTTTTATGTAAAAGAATCTTTTAAATGTTTTTGTTTTTGTATCCAGCAGATTTAAACCTGAATAGGTCCCAATCCAGATATTATTTTTGCTATCCTGAAAGATGCAATTTATATCGTTGCTAGACAACGTTCTTTCATCGTTTTTATTGGCCGTTAATGTTGTAAAAGTATCTGTATTCGGATCGTATAAACTTAGACCGCCACCGCTACCTATCCATAAGTTACCAGCGTTGTCTTCAAAAAGCGCTGTTATACTATTTGCGGGTAATGAGTTTATATTCTTTGGATTGTGTCGGTAAACAGTAAAATTGTAGCCATCGTACCGGTTTAAACCATCATCTGTGGAAAACCACATGAATCCGTATTTGTCTTTGAGTATAGATTTTACATTGCTCTGTGAGAGGCCGTTGTCTATTGTTAACGACGAAAATTTGGCAGTTTTGTATTGCCCGAATACTCTTATATTAAAAAAGAGTGAAATGGTCAAAAGTAAAATAACTGCGCTAGAAAAACACCTGGCCTTTTGAAATGTCATTACAAATAGCTTACTATAAAATACAGCCGCTTGAGTTCCGGTAATATTTAAAAAATATGAGGACTATATTTATCTCCTCACGGATATGGTTAACAACCTTTTACGTATTTCATTAATAAAAGTTATGTAAAAGAGAGTGTTATAGGGTTGGAATGTTGTAAGGTTGGAAAGTTGCTATTTGGGTGAATTGTGAGGATATATTTTGGATGAAACGGTCGCCCATCGATAACCAACAGCAGTAAAACCGCTTTTAACATTCCAACTTTTCAACATTCCAACCTTACAACAAAAAACGGATTAAGCATTAACAGTTTCCGGGGTTTGTATCTGATTTAATGATAACGGTATCATTTTTTTTGTTTTAAAGTAAGTAACCATAACAATAAGCAGTGTCATACTGCCTCCAAAAATAACTGAGGGCACTGTTCCTAATAGCCTTGCAGCCGAACCCGATTCAAATGCGCCAATCTCATTAGACGATCCGATAAACATAGAATTTACCGCAGAAACGCGGCCGCGCATGTCGTCGGGCGTTAGCAGCTGCATAATAGTTCCGCGAATAATAACGCTTATGCTATCAAAGGCACCTTCGGTAAAGAGGAAAAACAACGACAAGTAAAAAGTTCGCGAAAAGCCAAACCCGATAATAGACAAACCGAAACCGGTTACAGCTATGAGTAGGTTTCGCCATGGTTTGCCCATAGGCGAAAATCTGGCCATGGCCAGCATAGTTAAAACAGCTCCCAACGATGAGGTGGCACGCATTATACCTAAGCCCTGGGAGCCTACCTTTAAAATATCATTGGCAAATACCGGTAAAAGCGCAACGGCACCTCCGAAGAAAACGGAAAACAGGTCGAGGCTCATTGCCCAGATGAGCATTTTGCTTTTGAATACGAAATCGATCCCTTCTGAAAGGCTTTCCCATATATTTTCTTTTGGAATGAATACTGGCGGGTAAGGCCTTAATAAGTATATCAAGACAACAGAAAGTAGTAAAAACATAAGTATCACACTAAAAGCAGTCGTTATACCATAAAAGCCGTAAATTAGACCACCCGCTGCCGGGCCCAGGATGGACGCGATCTGCCAACTTGAACTGCTCCACGTACTTCCGTTAGGATAAACTTCTTTGGGGATACTATGAGCATAAATAGTGAACGTGGCCGGACCGTAAAATGCACGTGCAAGACCATTGAGAAAGATCATCAGGTAGATAATAGGCACTATCCAACCCTTATGAATATAAGGTGCTGCGCTTTTCATGGTAACTGTGAACATTACCAATGATGCAAATAACACAAGTGAGGATATGGTTAGCAGCATTTTTCTTTTTTCAGATTTATCCGCCACATAGCCACCGTATAATGCTATACCTATAGCCGGTATTGCTTCGCAAAGGCCAACTAGCCCCAGTGCGAATGCGCTTTTTGTAATTTGATAAATATAAAAGCCAATAATAACGGCCTGCATTTGGTAGGCGAAAGTAAAAAAGAACCGCATGCCCAAATAGGATCGAAAATCTTTATATCGCAGCGCAGCAAAGGAGTCATTAACAGGTTTAATATTTTCTTGTTCTGACACTATACTTTTTTTAAAAGGTGGTAAATTTATAACTTATAATTAAAGTACCCGCAATAATTGAGATTCAATTATCACGATATCTTGTTCCAGTTAAGTCCCTGATCTTTTGACTGTGATGACCGATGCAGGATCTGATGTTCAGGAAGCACCAATTGAGGGTCTTTTTCGAAGATATCTTCTACGCATTTGCGGACTTCAACTAATAGCTGCTGATCTGTAACCAAATTTGCAACCTTTAAATCAAGCACACCACTTTGTTGCGTACCCTCAATATTTCCAGGGCCACGCAACTGAAGATCAATCTCAGCGATTTCAAACCCATTGTTGGTTTTAACCATGGTGTCCAGCCTGATCCTTCCTTCACGGCTAAGTTTATGACTGCTCATTAATATGCAAAAAGATTGTTCAGCACCGCGGCCAACCCGCCCCCTTAACTGGTGCAATTGCGACAAACCAAAACGTTCGGCATTTTCAATAATCATAACTGAGGCATTTGGTATATTCACTCCTACCTCAATCACTGTAGTAGCCACCATTATTTGCGTTTCTCCTTTTATAAAGCGGTTCATTTCAAATTGCTTTTCGGCTGGTTTCATTTTGCCGTGTACTATACCTATCCTGTAATCAGGTAATGGAAACTCATGAGCCATGGTGTCAATACCATCCATCAGGTTCTTTAAATCCAGTTTTTCGCTCTCCTGTATCAATGGATACACAACATATATCTGACGTCCTTTTGCTATTTCCTGTTTCATGAAACCAAACATCCGCAAACGCTGATTCTCATAAAAATGGACAGTTTGAATGGGTTTGCGCCCGGCGGGTAATTCGTCAATCACAGAAATATCCAGATCGCCGTATAAAGTCATTGCCAGCGTACGCGGAATAGGGGTTGCCGTCATTACCAAAATATGTGGCGGAATACTGTTTTTACGCCATAGTTTTGCCCTTTGTTCAACGCCGAAGCGGTGCTGTTCATCAATTACTACAAAGCCCAGGTTCTTGTATCGTACATTATCTTCAATAAGTGCGTGCGTGCCGATTAATATTTTCAGTTCCCCGTTTTCGAGTTTTTCATGCAGCAATTTTCTGCTTTTTTTTGGGGTGGAGCCCGTGAGTAACGCAATTTCAACAAAATCGTCGCCAACCAGTTCTTTTATTGTTTGATAATGCTGACTAGCCAGAATTTCGGTTGGAGCCATTATACAGGTTTGAAAGCCATTGTCTATCGCTATGAGCATGCTCATTAGTGCAACTACGGTTTTGCCGCTTCCCACATCGCCTTGAAGTAAACGGTTCATCTGTACGCCGC
>DASXMZ010000317.1:0-10440 GCA_036495385.1 Mucilaginibacter sp.
TATCCGCCATTGCTCTGATTACCGAAACGTAATCAGCAATGATGCGCTTTTGCGGGTTATAACGAGGTATCAGGAAGGTCTGATACCAAAATATAGTAACATGGGAAAATATTTGACAAAAATGACTTGACAATAGTTTTGTTTCAATTAATACTTGCTGTAAAAAAATTGATACAAACTTTGATAATACAAAAAAAAAATTCCTTAATATTGGGTCAATTTTTCCTAAATAAAATCTTAATAATTACCTTAAGTCAACTATGTCTGTATTCAATTCATACAGTGATGATGAATTAGTCGTTCTGCTTAAGCAAGGAAATTTAGATGCCTTTACCGCTATCCACAACCGGTATTATGGTGTTTTATATAGCCATGCTTATAAAAGATTGCCCGAAAGGGAGGAAATTAAGGATATTTTACAGGAGCTGTTCACTTGCATATGGAACAATAGGAAGTCAATTGATTTCCACATTAATCTTCAGGCTTATTTATATACTTCCGTCAGAAACAGGATATTAAATGTTTTTAAACATCAAAAGATCAGGTCGGATTATATAACATCTTTCGAAAAATTTTTGATTAATAATAATCCCACTCCCGACGAAACATTGCGGATTAAAGAATTAATAACTATGATAGACGCAGAAGTTAGTGCGCTGCCGCCACAAATGCGTTTGATATTTGAAATGAGCAGAAATGCTAATCTTTCTCATCATGAAATTGCCAAAAAACTGAATATTAGTCCCCTCACTGTAAAAAAACAAGTCAATAACTCGCTCCGGGTGCTACGTGTTAAACTTGGGACTCATTTTTTAATGTTATTTTTTTAATTTTTATCTACTCCCTCCATCGCTTTCAGTTGTCTATGATATGATGAGGATAAATATATCCTTCGAAGAATATGCAGCCTAAAGACATAGAAGATTTATTAGAAAGATACAATTCCGGCACAGCCACACCGGAAGAAATAGCATTGGTTGAAAGCTGGTATTTGAAATATGAAAATTCTGCGTCAAATATGCCCTATCAGCTATTAGAGGAAGATCAGAAGGAAAGCCTAAGTAAACTCGTAAATCAATTTAAAAACGAAAATAAAAAATCCCTTTGGCCTGTTTTGTCAATAGCTGCCTCGCTCCTTATTTTCTTTACCACAGGAATATATTTTTTACTGCTTCATAAACCTCAGCCGCAGCAATCAGCGATTGTTAAACCGTTAAAAAATGATATTGCACCCGGCGGTAACAAAGCCATAATAACCTTATCGAACGGAAGTACCATCGCATTAACAGGAGCCAAAAACGGCGTACTTGCCAGCCAGGGTAATATGTTAATTAGCAAAACTGCCGACGGCCAGATAAGATATGCCCATTCGGATGGCAGCTCTTGGTCAAAAAATATAGTTTTTAATACCGCGGCGACGCCCCGGGGTGGTCAATACCAGTTTATCTTATCCGATGGCACCAGGGTGTGGTTAAATTCAGCATCTTCCATTAAATATCCTGTAGAATTTACCGGCAATGAACGCAAAGTTGAACTTACAGGAGAAGCCTACTTTGAAGTAGCCCATAATGCAAAAAAACCGTTTAGGGTAATCTCCAATGGGCAAACGGTTGAAGTTTTGGGCACACATTTTAACATAAATGCTTATAGCGATGAAAACGCCACCAAAACCACCCTGCTTGAAGGCAGTGTAAAAGTATCGTCTGCTATGGTAAGTAACGTCATTAAACCAGGAGAACAGGCGCAATTGATAAATGGGAATATTAATGTAGCAAACGTTGATGTGGATGAAGTTGTAGCCTGGAAAAATGGCTTTTTTCATTTTGAAGATAACAATATTCAGGAAGTAATGCGGCAACTTGCCCGCTGGTATGACGTGGACATAAAATATGAGGGTCTATTGCCAACAAGACGGTTTTCGGGCGAAATTTCAAGGAACGTCAATGCATCGCAAATACTGGATATTTTGAGCTTTAAAAAAATACATTATAAGATCGATGGGAAATTTATAATAGTAATGCCTTAAATTCTAAACCAACTAACCAATTTTTTATTTTAAACCAAAACAATATGAAAAAAAAACTACAACAGCGACCTTAAAATCCAGGTCATTCATCAGCGGGTTTAGCTCAAAAAAAAAAACGCACTCCGACGGCTATCGGAATGCGATAAATAGCTGAGCTAACCATCCCTAAAACGGGAATAAGTTTAGTGTCTCTAACCAATTGTTAACTCAAACTCAACAAAAGTATGAAATTAAATGCTTTTTCTTTAGTCATGTACAAACCGTGGCTACACAAAATTTTATTGATTATGAAATTGACCACCCTGATTATGTTAATTGCCTTTCTGCAATGCAGTGCAACGGGTTACGGTCAAAAAATCAATTTGAATGAAACAAATTCACCATTAAAAAAAGTACTGCAGCAAATAAAAAAACAAACTGGATATGTGTTTTTTTATGATTCGAAAGATGTAAATAATAAAAGTGTAAGCGTTCACCTGAAGGATGCTTCAGTAATTGAAGCGTTAAATATGTGTTTAAAAAATCAGTCATTAACTTACAAAATTGTTAATAACACGATTGTCCTGCAGCAAATGGACAATAATACTAACAATTTGCCGGTTGCCCAGGTTACGGTAACCGGACAGGTAAAGGATTCACAGGGCCAACCTATTGCCGGTGTAAGCGTGAAGGAAAAGGGAACTGCTAACGGCGTCCAAACAGATGTCAATGGAACATACAAATTGCAGGTAGCAGATGATGCAACACTTGTGTTTAGTTTTCTGGGATTTGCAGAACAAAGTGTAAAAGTAAACGGGCAAACAGTCATTAATATTACGCTGGTAGAAGCAGCAATAGGTTTGCAGGAAGTAGTAGCTATCGGTTACGGAACACAAAAAAGAAGTGAAATTACCGGAGCAAGCAGTACAGTAACGGCAATTGAAATCGCCAAGCGTCCAATAACGCAATTGTCTCAGGCTTTACAAGGAACAGCTTCGGGTGTGGCCGTTACCAGCGCCAATGGTCAGCCAGGTTCAGGCCCGCACGTACAAATCAGAGGCGCTAATTCTATTACGGGGAATAATGAGCCGCTATACGTTACTGACGGTAACATTGGTGCCGCGCCCGACAACCCAAATGATGTTGAATCAATTGAAATTTTAAAGGATGCGGCTTCGACGGCAATCTATGGTTCACGTGGTTCAAACGGCGTTATTTTGATAACTACTAAATCCGGGCATTCGGGCAAAGCCCGTATTGATTTTAGTAGCTGGATACAACACGCCCAGATGCCCAAGACGCTTGACCTGATGGGAGCTTATGATTTCGCCAGGTCAGTCAATAACCAATTCGAATCCACCGGTCAGAGTGACGCCTTCACACAGCAACAACTTGACAATTTTAAAACGAACGGCGGTACCGACTGGCAAAAAGAACTTTTTACCGAGCCCTGGGTACATTACTATGATGTGGCAGTCTCAGGCGGCTCTGAAAATGTAACTTATCGTACATCACTGAGCTACCTGGATCAACCAGGCACTATTCTTAATACCTACTATAAAAGAACTACTTTTAAATCGAACGTAGATGCAAAGCTGAATAGTCGCATGGACTTGAAAATTATCTTATCCGCATCTTTTCCTCAAAATCACAATAACAGCTATGGCGGAGGCCTGGGCGATCCGTTTAACCAGGCAGTTGAATGGGATCCTACTTCTCCTGTAAAAGATGCTACCGGTGCCTACATAAGCCACTCAAAATATGCATCTATCCAATTCAATCCAGTGGAACAGGCTGTAAACCAGGCTGACGATGGAACAGCGACCAATCTTAATGGAACAGGAACGTTCAACTACCGGATAATAAATGACCTGACATTCACATCAACTGGTGTTTATTCAATAGGCCAAAATTACCTCCAGAGATATTTCGGTCCCGGAACAAGTCAATATGACTCCGGAGCAGGCTATATCAATAACGAAACAGATAAAGTTCACAGTTTCCTGAGCAGTAATTTCCTTACCTATAAACATAAGTTTGGTGATCATTCAATTACGGCTACCGGCTTGTATGAGATACAATCAGGTACGGCCACCGGCTTTATAGCTACCGCCAAGGGTTTATCCACTTATGGATTGGGCTATTACAATCTGGGCCTTGGAAATTCTCAGCAAACATCCTCAAGTTACTCGCACGACGCGCTGGTATCTTACCTGGTGAGGGTTCAGTACAATTATAAAGAGAAATATTTTCTTACCGCAAGCGTCCGTACAGACGGTTCTTCACATTTGATACAAAAATACAGCACTTTTCCTTCTGTCGGCGTAAGCTGGAATGCGGGTAATGAAGATTTTTTAAAGGGTTCAAAAGTTATATCAGATTTAAAGATACGGGCTACATACGGGCAAACAGGCAACCAAAACGTAGCAGCCTATTCAACTATTGCACAAATCGGTACCGCCCCGGGCCAATCTCCCGGCGCTCAGCCAGCTTATTATTATAACGGCGGTTTACCGGGCGCGGCGGGAACCCCTAGTGTAGCTACGCCGCTGGGTGCGGGCGTATCAACCTCGCTTAAATGGGAAACCAAAACGGCTTATGACCTTGGTGTTGACATCGCTTTTCTGAAGGGAAGGCTGATATTTACTGCCGATGCTTATAAAAATAATATCAATAACCTGTTGTACGCGTATCCTGCTCCTTATTACGACGGAGGCGGCAGCTATCAGCGTAATATCGGTAGCTTAACCAATAATGGTGTTGAGTTTTCCGTTGGTGGTACGCCTGTTACATCGAAAAATTTTAAATGGACCACCAATTTAAACTTATCAATTAATCGTAATAAGGTCACCGATCTTGGAGGATTAGATAATCTTACGTCAATTGGCGGTAATAATACATTCAGCGCTATTTTAAAAGTTGGTGAGCCATTAGGGGAGTTTTACGGGTACAAATTTTTAGGCACCTGGAAAACCAGTGAAGCCGCTGAAGCAGCGCTATATAAAATGAAACCGGGCGATGCTAAATACCTTGACGTAAACGGCGACCACGTTTATACGCCAAGTGATTATGTACCATTGGGCAATGCGACGCCACAGTTCACTTACGGGTTTATTAATGACTTAGCTTATAAAGCCTTTACATTAAGTTTTATGTTCCAGGGGCAACAGGGGAGCCAGGTGTATTCTCAAACCCTTGCCTACCTTTGGGGAGGCCTGGGTGACATGAAGAATGCCACAACGATAGAAGCGGTTCCGGAAAACCTTTGGACCCCTTCTCATCAAACGGACAATCCTGCATGGAGTTCCTCAAGCCATAATTTTAACAATAGCAGCCGTTACGTATATAATTCGAGCTATGCTAAATTAAAAAACCTTTCTCTTACTTACCGTGTACCGGCCAGCTGGTTAAAGAAAGTCGGCGTCAACAGTCTTGACGTATATGTGAGCGGACAAAACCTGCTTACCATTACGCCTTATAAAGGCTTTGATCCAGAAATAAACAGCGCCCAGAATGCCATCACCCAGGGGCAAGAGTTTGGTGTAATTCCCAACCCCAAAACATATACTGTTGGTGTAAGGCTGGGTTTATAAAATAATTTGACACTAATTACCATTAAAACATTATAGAATGAAAACGATATATTCACTACTATTAGCAGTCGTTACTTTGATTGTTATCTCAATTGTGATCTCAGGGTGCGTGAAACTTACAGAGGACCCCAAGGCCACTTTGACGCCGGGAAACTATTTTAAAACGCAAAACGATTTGGATGCTTCTGTTAACGCAGTATACATACAACTTGCCAGGGATGGTGCATGGGGATTTACGAGTAAGGAAACCTCATATTTTGGCTCTGATGATCTTACAACCGATCCGGGTTTGAACAAAGCAGATATGCGCGACTTTGACCGGCTGGCGGGCGGTAGCGCAAATTCAAGCATGGTGTCGCAATGGCAGGGGCCTTATGCAGCAATCTACCAGGCCAATAATGTTATTGCTAACTATGCCAAGGTAAACTCAACAGATGCGTTGAAGAGCGCGGCTGCTGGTCAGTGCTATTTTATAAGAGGCTTATGTTATTATTACCTGGTAAGAACATTTGGCGCAGTGCCGCTTGTATTAACGCCTCTGAGTTTAGATGAAAGACCCCCCAGAGCTGATGTTGCGTCTGTCTACGCTTCAATAATAAGTGATTTACAAACAGCAAAAAAAATGTTGGGAACGACACCAACACAGGGACGGCCTACCGTATACTCAGCAAGCGCTTGTTTAGCAGATGTATATTTAACCATGGCAGGCTGGCCGTTAAATCAAGCCAGTAATTATGCATTAGCTGCCACCGAAGCTAATGGCATCATACAAACAGGCGTGTATAATTTAAGCACACCTTACGACCAGGTTTTTACCACTAACAACTGTCCCGAGTCAATTTTTGAATTAGAGTACAGCGTTGTTGGCAATTTGCCTAACCGTAGTTTCGGATCGACAAATGTTCCGTTAGACGAGGTGGCGGTTGATGGGTCGAGCGGCTGGGACGATGTGTACCCGGAGCTTAATTTTTTTAAGAATGCACCGGTATGTACCAGAACCGATCTTACATTTTATACTACTCTTAAATTGATTCAGCCGGACAAAAGTTTTGTGCTTACCCCATGGAACTCCCCCACAACACACGCACAACACCCGTATTATAAAAAATTCAGGGCGGGACTTAACGGAGACGGGGTCAATGAAACCGCCACTCAGATACTTTCCATACAGCCCAGTACCAATAAAGCGACGATTATCATTCGCTATCCGCAGGTGTTGTTAGATTATGCAGAGGCATCAGATATGGCCGGTGGCGGCCCTACGGCAGCGGGTTATGCAGCGATCAATTTGGTAAGAGCCCGCGCAGGCGAGGCGCCATTAACTCCCGGGCTTTCTCAAACAGCCTTCCGCGATGCCGTAGTTTATGAAAGAGGATATGAGTTTGCCGGTGAGTTTGGGATGCGCTGGTTTGATATTGTGCGTTTGCAACTGCTTCCGGCCGTTGTTGCGGCAAGAGATCCTAGCGAGAACTCCATTTTGAACACCGATATTGCGGATAAATACCTGGCGCCTATTCCAGTCTACGAAATGCAACTCAATCCGCAATGGAAACAAAATCCGAGTTATTAATTCTTAATAATGCCCTTGACTGAATAATTCATGTCGAAAAAATCAACAAACCCTACATCTACCGGGCCATCTAAAAAAAGAATTATTTTATTTAAAGGGGTCAGTATCATACTGATCCCTTTGCTTATTTTACTTTTAATTGAGCTGTTTTTAAGACTGCTTCATTACGGAAACGATTACAGCTTGTTTGTTGAATACAAAGCCGACAAAGATTATCTTGTATTTAACCCTGAAGCATCAAAAAAATATTTTACAGATCAGCAAATAGCTACAAAAGGTAACAGCGAAGTTTTTAAAAAGAAAAAAGATAGCAACACCATAAGAATATTTGTGCTTGGCGAATCAACAACCATTGGTTATCCCTATTTTCACAATGGTTCTTTTCACAGGTGGCTTCAATACCGTTTAATACATACTTATCCAGATAAAAATTTTGAAATCATTAACCTCTCATTAACGGCTGTAAACTCCTATACGGTATTAGGTTTTGCCAAAGAGGCCGTAAATTATCAGCCAGACGCCGTGCTGATCTATACCGGCCATAATGAATATTATGGAGCCCTCGGAACAGCGTCCACGCAAAGCCTGGGCAGCAGCCCACGCGTTATAAATTTCATACTTGGTTTACGCAATTTAAAACTTGCGCAATTGATTATTGACATTTCTGAAGGCTTAAAGAGAAGTTTCGGAAAAACAGATTTAAAACCAATTGGTGATCGGATGCAGCAAATGGTCGCCAAACAGGAAATTCCATATCGCTCCGACCTGTACCAAAAGGGGGTAGTCCAGTTTAGGGATAATATGGATGAGATAATGCGGTTGTTCACTGCAAAACATATTCCGCTGTTTGTAAGCAATTTGGTAAGCAACGAAAAGGATTTAAAACCCTTTATTAGTTTTGAGGCTGACAGTATTAAAACGCCCGGATTCAAAGCCAATTTCAAACTTGGCTTAAAAGCACTTTCAAATGAAAACTTAAATTCTGCAGCCACCTATTTTAATAAAGCCGATCAACTATATAATTACAGCGCGCTTTGCAACTATTATTTAGGGCAGATATCCTATAAACAGGGTGATTTTCCAAGTGCAAAAAAATATTTCACAAGAGCCAAAGACCTGGATGGCTTAAGATTTAGAGCGCCGGAGCAGTTTAATGAAATACTGGCGCAGCTGTGTAGCAAATACCCTGCTGTCCACCTTGTTGATACCGAAGCGGCTTTTGAAGAGTCGGCTGACCACCAGATAATCGGCCAGGAGTTAACGGTAGATCATGTCCATCCCGATTTGAAAGGATATGCAATAATATCTGATGTGTTTTATCAGGACCTAAAAAAATACAGGGTTGTACCTGAGCCCAACAGAAACGAATTGACATTTAAACAACTGTTACAAGATATGCCTGAAAACCCTGTTGACTCGTTAGCCGGAATATACAGGATTTTGAACCTGAAAAAAAGGTGGCCATACAATGATCAGCATGCCGCTGATACTGTTAAAATTGAATCAAAAGAAGAACAGCTGGCTTACAAGCTTGTATTCGAAAACATAAGATGGGCGGGTATAATGAACAATTTGTATCAGTTTTATTTAAATAATCACGAGTTGTCAAAGGCAAGAAATGTTCTTGAAAACTTATCGCTGGAATATCCGTCAGATGCCGGATTGTATGAGCGAATAGCCATGCTGAGCGGTGAACTTAAAGACAATGAAGCTATAGTATTTAACTTTAAAAAATCATTTAACCTGGCACCATCGTTTGATAAGGCTCGTTATTTATTTGTAAATTATTTGCAAATGGACCAGCCAGAGAACGCCGTACCTTATATAAATTATGCCATGAACAATAACACAGCGGGCTTTAATTTAACTCAAACCAAAATTACCACGGTGCTGCTTATACATTGGAAAAAAATGTATTTGCAGGATACAACCAATGTCGCTGTCTTATTGCAGGTAGCCAATCTTTATTCGCAGTTGAGCGGTAAAAGCAATGCGTTAAAGTACACTGAAAAAGCATTAAAAGCCGACCCAAAAAATAAAGAAGCAGCTGTACTTCTTAAACAAATAAGCAACCCATCAAACAAATGAAAGTGATAAAAAAAGGGATATTAAAGATTACTCGCAAACAATGTATGGAGTTTGGGCAGGTTAGTACTTTAGCCGCTTTAATCCTTGCGCTTCATCTAAAAAATGACTCTTTCGTTATCGCCGCACTCATCCTGATACTTGTTACCATCCTGCTACCAATTATTTTTTATCCGTTTGCCGTTTTATGGTTTGGCTTGTCTGAGTTGTTAAGCCGGTTATCCCCTGCAATCGTATTGACCATCATATTTTTTCTGATTGTAACTCCTGTAGGTTTATTGAGAAGGCTGCTTGGGAAAGATACCATGAGATTAAAACAATTCAAAAAAGACAAGCGCTCCGTAATGATTGACAAGAACCATTTATATACCGGAACAGATCTTTTACACTCATTTTAAATCTTTAGCAATGGAATTTATCAAGGAACTATTTCTTTTTTTAAGGACACGAAAAAAATTCTGGCTGATTCCGCTTATTATAATCTTATCGTTATTTTCTATCCTGATCGTATTAGCGAGCGCGCCCGCATTGGCGCCTTTTATTTACAGTTTATTCTAACATACTGTGGCTACTGTTATACTCGGTATTTCGGCATTTTATCACGACAGTGCAGCGGCCCTGATCATCGACGGCGAAATAATTGCGGCAGCCGAAGAAGAAAGGTTTACGCGAGTAAAACATGATGCAAGCTATCCGGAAAACGCCATAAAATACGTTTTGGATGAAGGCGGTATAACTTATGCGGATGTTAGCGCTATTGCATTTTATGATAAGCCAATGCTTAAGTTTGAACGCCTGCTGGAGACCTACCATGCCTTTGCCCCAAAAGGACTAATAAGCTTTGTAAAGGCAATGCCTGTATGGATTAAAGATAAGCTTTTCATGAGGAAACTGATCCGCAAACGAATGGAGGAATCAGCAAAAGCAAAAATACCCATACTCTTCCCTGAGCATCACCTATCGCATGCAGCCAGCGCATTTTATCCCTCTCCGTTCCACGAGGCCGCAATTTTAACCATTGATGGCGTAGGCGAATGGGCCACTACAACCATCAGTTACGGAAGTGGAAATCAAATTACCGTGTTAAAAGAACTGCATTTTCCCCATTCCGTAGGGCTTTTGTATTCAGCTTTTACTTATTACCTCGGGTTTAAGGTTAACAGCGGCGAGTACAAACTGATGGGACT
>DASXMZ010000318.1:0-3697 GCA_036495385.1 Mucilaginibacter sp.
CCAAGATAAAAAAAGTTCTCGTCCTTATCTGCTTGTGTTGCAGTAAGGTTTTTAAGCATAGATTTGGCTTTCTGATATTGCTCATCATCAATAGCTTTTTTGGCATCGGCTAAGCTTTGCGCAAAAGCTGAAGAACCCACAGACATCAATGCCAACGCCGCGCAGGCTATTTTACTGATCATTTTCATTTGATTAATTATTCGTATTAAGTTAATATTTGACTGCTTCTACCCAGCAGCGTTGTTTTGTTTAATTTATTTTTTTATGAACAAAATTGATAAGCAGACTTATACGAATGCTTCATTTTGCAATATTATATTTTTTTGATTGAATTTGCATATACAAGTTTAAACAAGTTTATACAAAACAAGATCGTTATTTATTGCGTTATCTTTTTTTCGATTGTAATTTCTCTCTCGGGGATACTATCGGGTAACAAGCCCGATTTTAGTATTATTCTTTGACCTCGGTCTCCCGCTAAAAAAGTAGCAAATTTCATTCCCAAACTATGAAAACCAGTAAAATTAAAAATATACAAATTCCTTGTCAGAGGATACTGCTTTAGCGCCAATGTAGTTTGCGATGGGGAAAAATACTGCGACGATGCATTTTTACCGATATCGTCCTTCACGTTTACTATTTTAACCTTCTCCACAGCATCAGCATAATCTTTATCCGGATCGTTAAGCCAGCTAAAATCGGTTATACCTATGGCATCAGGATGCTCGCTCACATATTTTATAACCTCTTTATTCGATTTAAGCGAATAAATGTTTTTTTGTTTTAATTCTTTGTTACCCGAAAATTCTTTTAAATACCTTACCAAACCCGAATTCGGGTTATCAAAAACGATATTCTTATCTGTTTTAGTATTTCCGTTCAACATTTTTTTTATTTCACTTACCGTCATCATCGTATCATTCGAAGCCTGGTTTACAATCAGCGTAACGGCATCAATAGCAAAGCGGTTGGTTAAAGATTTTAAATTCCTGCTGCTTAATTGATTATATTCCTGTGAGGTCAGATCCCGGGAAATTATTGCGACCCGTACGCTATCGCTCAATAATAAATTTACCGCCTCGTTTTCCGGGGCATACAAAACCGTTGGATGGACATCGTCATTAAGCGACTTAAAAACATAAAGTTCTTCATCAACTATCGGGCGGAATGATTCATCAACCACTATTTTTGCCGAATCGGAAGTAAACCGTTCAACGTTAGTGGTGTCAACTTTGTGCCCGCAACTTTGCAGAAACAACAATAAAGCCGCGTACACCCCCATCAGTTTTAAATCAAATCTCATCTGGTTTTCTTTTTAGAAGCCGTGAAAAACGTATAACCGCGTAAATAATTATTATTAATCCAAATACAACTTTTTGTGTTTTGGAGAGATTTGGCAGCATGCTATCCCAAAAGATAATCATCAATCCCAAACAACAAAAACATATAAAAGCAGTAACTCCTAAAATAAGCAAAAACCGCCTTTTGGGCGATTTTTGCTCGTTATTGTTATATAACATTGGTTTTTTATTCAGCTAACGTGAAAGATATTGGCACACTGTATGCCACACGTACCGCGCGCCCGTTTTGAATACCAGGTTTCCACTTTGGTGAAGCCCTTAACACCCTCACTGCTTCTTCATCGCAACCGTCGCCAATGCCACGAGCTACTTTGATATCAGTTAACGATCCGTCCTTTTCGCACACAAAACTAACAATAACACGCCCTTGTGTACCATTTTCCCTGGCAACAGCCGGGTAACGAATTGACTTTGAAAGATAAGCGTAAAACTTCTCAATACCTCCCGGAAACTCAGGAACCTGCTCAACCGAAGTGAAAATCTTATTAGGATCTTCTTCCGTTACTTTAGCATCAGCGTTACCAACCGGCTCATCGATAGTTACGTCCGCGTTCTTGTCACCTTTAAGGTTCCTTTGGCCCGGATCGGCAACTTTCAACTCTTCAATGGTTGGTGGTTTCTCTTTTACCTCAACGTCCGGTTTTACAACTGGAGGCGGGAATTTAACCTGGTCAACCTTTGGCTTTGGCGGCTCAGGCGGAGGTGGCGGAGGTGGTTTTTTGGGATCTATTGGGGGTGCTGATAGCACCACGTTGGTGATCTTCACCTTTTCATGGGCTTTGGGAATGAACCCTGCGATGACATTGATTATCGTATTTGCCGAGATAACAAAAACAAACACTACTACACCGATAAGAAGGGCTTTGTTCGTATTCCGCCCATTGTCCTTTCTTAATTCGTAAGCACCGTAAGCCTTGTTACGACCAGAAAAAACGACATCAATCCATTGCTGATTTAATATGTCTAATTTTGATCCGAACATTTTGTTAGGCTTTAATATTAATTAACGTTTTTACTATTAGCATATTACTAATAGATATTGTTCTTTTTTAAGTCTTCAATCTCCAGGGGCAGGATATCCACAATGGCGTACGACTTAACACCCGTGATACTCATCTCATCGAGCACCGAAACCAGATTCTCATAAGTGGATTTATCACTTGGTTTTATCAAAACTATCATGAAATTATCCGGCGCGGCATGAGTTTCTGCAACATGTTTGCCATTTTCAATCAGCGCTTTACGTATGCCGTCTTTGCCAAAGTTATCAACCGTTGGCGCGGATTTACCGGCTTCACCTAGGTACCATTCCAATTTGTTATGGCTACCCAAAAGTATGGTCATTGACCGGGTTGCTGCAACAGGCAATTGGTTGGTTTTTACTGTTTTATCCGGCATTGCAAGGTCCATCGCCTTGGGCTTATTAAGGGTTGTAGTAAGCATAAAGAAAGTGATCAGTAAGAAAGCAAGATCCACCATCGCTGTCAGATCGACACGTGTTGAGGCCTTTTTGCTTCTTACCTTCCCGCCTTTATGCTTATCCTTGCCGGAGGTATCTAATTCTGCCATTTTACTTACTTGGTTTTTTAGGCGCTTGGTTAAGCACCGTAATTAAACTAAACTTGTTAATTTTTTGTGCCTGCATAATAGCTATTACAGTTTTAATAGCGGGATATTGCTCTGTTCTGTCGCCTTTTATTGCAAACGTATAATCTTTATCATGCAACCCTTTATCCGCTTTCCGCGAATTTAGTATCCAGTTTGATAACTCATTGTTAGAGGTAGTATCATTTGGAATACCCGGCTGCACATAAGTTTTCTTGTCGTCGGCAGTCATGTTCAGAAATTGCTTTAACTGACTCATTGGTACTCCAAAAATTTCCGTAACCGCAAATCGTGCAGTTTCTTCGGGCGTAAATGTGATATGATATTGCTCACCCATTACTTTTAATGTTTCCGCACGTGTATCAGTTCCGCTAAAAGAATAAAACACTTTGTTTCCCTTGCCAATCGTCACCATAGCTACGTTATCATCGGGTATCGTCTGATCTTTTGAAGATGGGGGTACGTCTGCCTTGGCGGGATCTTCCACCCTGGGCTTTGCTGTTAATATAAAAAAGGTAAGTAACAGGAATGCCACATCGCACATGGCTGTCATATCAATAAATGTGCTTTTCCTTGCAACTTTTACTCTAGGCATAATTTATAGTTTTTTTAATATATATTAATTTATTATACCACTCACCGGTTCTGCCGGCGGTGAAAACTAAGCACTAATGAGTATTATTTATTTTTATGCGATGCAGCAAATGTTTGTACAATGCTGAACCCGGTTT
>DASXMZ010000319.1:0-10910 GCA_036495385.1 Mucilaginibacter sp.
TGAAATTGAACCCTTATCAGAGCGTTGCTATGCCGCCATGAACGATGATTTTAATAGCCCAGTATTAATTGCGGAACTTTTTGAAGCAACAAGGATCATCAATTCAATACATGATGGTAAACTGAAAATAGATGCCAGTAACTTGCGGCTTTTAAAAGAGTTGATAAATACCTTTGTTTTCGATGTTTTGGGACTGAAAAATGAACAGGCAGCCAATGATGACCTTCCAAAAGTATTAAATCTTATTGTTGCATTAAGAAATGAAGCAAAAACAAATCATGATTATGCTACTTCAGATAAAATACGAAACGGTTTGCAAAAAATAGGGTTTCAATTAAATGATAGTAAAGAAGGTACAAACTGGAGTAAAATTTAATTGAAAAAATAACGTTAATACAAAGTCTGAATACAATAAATAGTCTGTTTATATTTACCGCAAATAATAATAATTATTAAAATTGAATAATATTCACAAAAAAATGAAAAGAATACTATTAGCAGCAATAATATTAATAGGTTCAAGCAGGTTTGCAGCGGCACAATCGGCCGCTGCGGATGTAAATAATGTTATAGAAGCAGAAAAGAATTTCGTCAAATTAATTGAAAAAAAAGGAATAAAAGCTGGTTTTTTGGCCGTAACCGACCCCGAAGGTATTGTGTTTAAACCCGACGCGGTTAAAATAACAGACTTTTATAATAATATCGACAAACAAGCAGGCACATTAACCTGGCATCCAAATTTTGCGCGCATATCGGCAAACGGCGATCTGGCTTTCACCGCCGGGCCATATATTTATCAAAATGGGAATAACGATACCGATAAGGTATTCGGCGATTATGTTTCTATATGGCGCGGAGATGCCGAGAACAAATTGAAATTGCTGATCGATCTGGGCATACAGCACCCGGAAGCCGAGAAGGAGGCCTTCACAGATTTCAAAAACCCTGAATCAACTACACGCGTTGCGATAAGTAAAGATCCGTTTGGCGGGAAGAAAATAATAATGACGACGGATAATTTATTTAATCATTCATTATCAATTTCGGCTTTAGCTGCTTATAAAGAATTTTTAAGTCCAGAAGGCAGGTACTATTTTCCGGGTTTTGAACCTTTGACCGGCCAGGATAAGATAATGAAATTCATTAATAACGAAGCCATAACAATTACCGCGGAAACAGTGAATGCAGGCCGGGCGAGCAGCAATGATCTGGCTTATAGCTATGGCAAAGCCAGGATAAAAAAGGGGAATATAGTTAGTAACTTTAACTATGTGCGTATTTGGGAATTAGACAAGACCCATAAATGGGACATTTTGCTGGAAGTATTTGCGGCAATTGAAAACGAGTAATTGACAGAACCAGGAAATAAGAGCCAGGAACCAAGAGATTAAACAGCTAATGTTTTTCTTGATTCCTGGCTCTTGCATCTTGATTCTCTAAGTTAATATTGCAACAAGGAAAACAGTGCGCATTCCCTCGCTTCGGTTAACGCGAGCACCCAGCCTTTAATTATAGCTATTTTACCGGTTTTAAAATCATTTTCAACCTTATGATCCAGCATTGACCTGATTGCTTTGTCATCTGAAGATGACTGCAGGGTGCTGTTAGCTAAAAGCAATTCTTCGAGTTTGTTTTTATTGTCTTCTTCCCGGTGTTCTTTTCTGTAAGCCATCCCCGTTGCCACAATGGTTTTAATATCAGCGAGGTGGGACAAAAAAAATGGCTGCGTTTCTGTATCAATTTGTTTACACACTCCACCATCCGCATCGGGTATAGCCAAAGCTACTGCGGTGTAAGTAGAAAGGTATATAAAATCCTCCTTTTGCATTAGTTTATTGTGGCTTAATACAAAGTTATAACATTCTTTATGTAATACAGAATAGTGTTCTATAAGTTTTTCATCCAATTTAAATCTTAAAATTTTAGCTCAAAATGTTAATTAAGTACGCCTTGTTGAAAATTAAATACGCCATATTGAAAATCCGTTTGAACCCAAATTGATTTGTATCGTAGAAAGACAAAACCATCCGCGTATTATGGCCGATATAAATAAATTTATAAGATCAAAAGACCGCCTCAAAGAAATCCATAACTTTTTAACTAACAAAAGAACGACCGATGAAGAAACAAAGTCGATCATCATTAATGTTGAAGAGTCTATTAAATTGATTGATGATAAAATGGAAGAATTTAGAAGAAAAGGTTTGATCAGCGGCTAAATTTCTTATCCCTATCGCGTCCACCGTCTCCCTGTTACAATTGTAATCGCAAGTTTTCAGACCCCTATTGTCTTGCGAGCCTTCCCATCTTTCCAATTGTTAAACCACCTTCGTTTTTAGTTAAAGTATGTTAAGAGTTGTTAAATAACATCGCAATTAAAAAAATTACGTGGAATTTTATTGTTGTTAATTGGTTGATTAAGTGAATAGTTGATTGCATGAGCATCCGATTAGCCACAAGATCAGTTTATTACAAGACTTAATTACCCTATAACTAAAAACTATCATGCAATACAAAAAAATTAACAATTTGTTAGGCTGGCTTTGTTTCTCAATTGCCTCCATTACTTATGTTTTGACCTTAGAACCCTCTGTTAGTTTTTGGGACTGCGGGGAGTTTATCTCCTGTGCCTATCGCTTACAGGTTTCGCACCAGCCCGGATACCCGCTTTTTGCGATGTTAGGAAAGGCATTTTCGCTATTATCATTGGGGAATCATGCAAGAGTACCATATTTTACAAATTTGATGGCAGCGCTTGCCAGCGGTGCAACCATTATGTTCCTGTTTTGGACAATTACCGCCTTAGCAAAGAAACTGCTAATTGAGAAAGTTAGCGGAGTAGTTGAGCAAACAAAACTTTACCTGGTTATGGGTGCAGGTTTAATCGGCGCTTTAGCTTTTACCTACACCGATACGTTTTGGTTCTCGGCTGTTGAAACCATTGTATTCGCGCTATCATCACTTTGTACTGCGGTTGTTTTTTGGGCAATACTTAAATGGGAAGCTCATGCGGATGAGCCCGGGGCCGATCGCTGGATCATTTTTATCGCCTACGTGATCGGCCTTTCTATTGGCATACATCTGCTTAATTTGTTAACCATTCCGGCCGTTACAATGGTGTATTACTTCCGCAGGAGTAAAACCACAACTGTTAAAGGAGCCGTAATTGCCTTTTTAATTAGTATTGTTATACTTGCCCTGGTTCAGTTTGGAATAAGGGGATATACTATTTATTTTGCCGCCTTATCCGATCTTTATTTCGTGAACTCATTGGGCTTTGGTTTCGGCAGCGGAGCAGCAGCTTTTTTTACTATACTTGCCGGTTTTATTGCTTATGGTATATGGTATAGCATCCGCAATAAAAAACCTGTGTTAAACCTGGCACTTTTGTGTGCAGCATTCATTTATTTGGGATACAGCTCTTTTGTTTATGTTCCGATAAGGGCAGCGGCAGGCACCAATCTCAATAATTCGCACCCCGATAATGCATTTACTTTATACAGCTATCTTAACCGTATTCAATATGGCGAAACTCCGTTGTTGACCGGGCCATATTTTGATGCAAAAATTGTTGATGAAAAGGAGGGGAGTACCATTTATGAAAAAGGGAAATCCCGGTATGAAAATGCCGGAAAAAATATAAGCTATGTTTATGACCATACCACACTGCTGCCGCGTATATGGAGTACCGAATCAGATCCGTATTATGCTCAAAATTCCCAGTTTTATAAGCAATGGCTTCAAATACCCGACGGGCAAGCACCAACTTTCGCCGATAACTTAAAATGGATGTTTAGCTGGCAACTATACCAGATGTATGCCCGCTACTTTTTATGGAATTTTGTTGGCCGATACAATGAAATGGACGGACAACAAAGCGCGACAGACATTAACGGCAACTGGACAAGCGGTATTTTTGATGGGGCAAAACATTTGCCGAAGTCTGTTTTAAACGGAACCAATTATGCTCCCTTATATGCGCTGCCACTGATATTGGGTTTGTTGGGAGCAGTTTATCACTACCGGCAAAACAAAAGAGACGCTTTGGTTATTGCGCTGCTTTTCTTTTTCACTGGAATAGCAATAGTGCTGTATGTTAATCAAAATTCAATACAGCCAAGGGAGCGCGACTATTCGTATGTAGGCTCGTTTTACGCTTTTGCGATATGGATTGGGTTGGGCGTAATAGCCCTCGCCGAGCTCATCAGAAAAAAACTAAATGCCCGTATAGCAGCAATTGGATCATTTATAATATGCTTGTTTGCGGTTCCTGTGTTGCTGGCATGCAGGGAGTGGAACGGCCACGACCGCTCGACCAAAAAGGTGGCCCATGATATGGCCTATAATTTTTTAATTTCCTGCCCGAAAAATGCGATACTGTTTACTTATGGCGATAACGACACCTACTCTCTTTGGTATGACCAGGAAGTTGAGGGCATAAGATCCGATGTGCGGATTGTTTGTTTAAGCTTGTTTAGCGGCGATTGGTATATTCACCAGATGCAGTCAAAAGCGAATCAATCGGCGCCTTTGCCTATTACTTTGCCATTTGAAAAATACAAATCGGGGGTGCGCGATGTGATTTATTATAATGATGCCAGGATAACAGACCCGGTAGAGGTAAAGGATGTTTTTGATTTCATTACTTCGGACGATGCCAGGGCCAAGGTTAGTTACCAGAACGGGGAAACTTTAAATTACCTGCCAACCAGGAATTTTAAATTGACAGTTAACCCAGATGAAGTGGTAAAAAATGGTGTTGTAACTCCCGATCAGAAGAATAAGATTGCCAGCACTATGGAATGGAAATACACATCGAATTATGTTACAAAGGACAAGCTGGCCATGCTCGATATACTCACCCATAACGATTGGAAAAGGCCGATATGTTTTACTGCAACTATGGGGCCCGAGAGTATGTTTGGTTTGCAGCCGTATTTATATAAGGAAGGGTTTGTTTATCATTTAATTCCCTTCAAAACTGACACAGTAAATAATCGGGAAACAAAAACCAATAGCTTGGTAATGTATAACAACGTGGTGAACAAATTCAAGTTCGGCAATTATAAACACGCTAAATATTTGGATAATGTATCCACCACCCAGTTTTATCTTACCATGGAATTGACCTTTAATGATCTTGCTCAGGGCCTCATCAAGGACGGGCACCCCGATATGGCTTTAAAAGCTATTCATAAATTTGATGAGCAAATGCCTGACATTAACCCCGATATTGATACTGCCGCCCATAAGTTTTTTATGGCCCAAACAGCCTATAAGCTCGATGATTTAAAGCTGGGGAATAGATATGTGAAAAGCGTGGACAATTTTATAACCGATCAGTTGGATTATAACTACAGCCTGCTTCAAAATAAACA
This sequence comes from Mucilaginibacter sp., assembly GCA_036495385.1. GTDB lineage: Bacteria > Bacteroidota > Bacteroidia > Sphingobacteriales > Sphingobacteriaceae > Mucilaginibacter. The sequence continues at coordinate 5,379 of DASXMZ010000319.1, forward strand.
GGACATTGACCAGCGCACCGTTCAAATCGGGATACAGCTTTTAAACGGGATGACCGACACTGCCAAAAACAATAATCAAATAGAATTAAGTAATCAATTGTTGGTTCAGTTAAAAAATTACGAAAACAAATTTGCAGTGTTACAAGGAAGATAAAACAATAATTCGCTTAAATTAATAAAATATCGAAGGGACGCATGACTCACAATATTATAAATATAAAATATTAATTAATATTATAATGTAATTATTAATTAAATATTTAATATTAAACTTCGCAAAGTATAACCTAAAAGAGATTTTGAACGTAAGAGGAATTGTACGACCTAAAATTTGAATTATAAGTGTTCAATTCCTTTAAAATTCCTGTAGCTTTTTTAATAACTGGTTTTATCTGGGCCTTATTCAGCGATCCTTTAATTACTTATTTTACAACGCATACCGGTTTCACTGATAAAGATTTGTTCAGGAGGTTAAGCGAATTTGCGTTTGTTGTTGCTATCGCCTTTATTTTATATTTTGAGATAAAAAAGTATAAACTTAAACTATCCAGATCGGAAAAAGAATACAGGCACCTATTTGAATCAAATCCCAATCCGATGTGGATTTATAATAATCATACATTAAGGTTTATTAAGGTAAATAAGGCTGCTATTGAAAAATATAAATACAGCAAGAGCGCATTTTTAAAAATGACTGTCAATGACGTACGGCCTTCTGAAGAATACGACAGACTTAACGTTCATCTGATTAGCCCTGCAGAGATTGTGCGCCGTAAAGGCATTTGGCGGCATTTAAAAGCAACCGGCGAGGTTTTTTATGTAACGCTTATTTCCCAGGACATTTTATTTAATAACGAGCGCTGCGGTTTGGTTATGGCCACAGATATTACCGAAATTTTAGATAAAGACCGGAAGATTAGAAACGCAAATGAAGCGCTCCAACAAATTAGCTGGTCAAATTCTCACGAATTAAGGAAGCCACTTTGCTCCATTTTAGGATTGGTTAGTCTGTTAAAATTTTCGACCGATGAGCATGAGCAAAAGGAAATGTTGCATCTACTGGAAGAATGCTCATTGGAACTCGACGTAGTTGTAAGGAAAAACAATGAAAAAGTTACAGAGATAGAAACACTTGACATCGATTGATCAGGCTGTTGGCCGCCCTGCCAGTATTCGTTGGCTATTTAATCCTGCCATATTTCCTTAATAGCTCAATCACCTTATCGTGCGGCAACGCATAAGCTTTGTTGCCATTTACGCCTTCCATTGTATCTGCAGCCACCATTGCGTTAATAATGGCTTCTTCAACAGTTTGCACGGTCGCCTCAAACAAAGGGTTCATCTGATCATTTGGGAACTGCTTTACGCTTACAACAGATTGCCTGTTAAATGCTCCGGGGTTGGCTGTGGAAAATGCAATAAATATGTCGCCCGAGCCATTTTCTCCTCTGCCGCCCACTTTACCTACACCCAGGGCAATGCGCTGCGCTATGCGTTTAAGCTGGTGCGGCAGCAAAGGCGCGTCAGTCGCTAAAACAACTATGATTGATCCATCACCTTGCTCGGCGTGCGATTGTGCCAATTTGTGCATCTCGTAGTTCAGCGTATCTTTTAATTCAATGCCAATGGGTACGCCATCTATGGTAAGGTTGTGCTTGCGCCCGAAATTAGATTGCACCAATACCCCGACGGTATAGGTGGAGTCCTTAATTTTAATAACGCGCGAAGCTGTGCCCGTTCCCCCTTTGAAGCCCAAACAGCACATTCCTGTTCCACCACCTACGTTCCCTTCCTGCACCGGCCCCGATTTTGCAGAATTAAGAGCTTCAAAAGCGTTGCTTTCTTTGACATGAAAGCCGTAAATATCGTTCATCACACCATCCCAGGTTTCAGCAACAACGGGGTAGGTGTACCAGCCTTCTTCTTTTATCCAATTTTTTTGAACAAACCATTTCAGCATAGCATCCCGGCATACACCAACACTATTGGTATTGGTGATCATAATCGGCGTTTCCAGAAAGCCTGATTCCGTAACCCACGTAGTACCCGTCATTTCACCATTCCCGTTAAGGGTATACCAATTAGCATAAACCGGAATGCTTGATTGTCCCCTTGGAAATATCGCAGTAACGCCGGTCCTTGCGGGACCTTTGCCTATAATGTTTTTACCTGAACCTTCTATGATCGTACTAAACCCTATTTCCACGCCTTTTACATCGGTTATGGCGTTATATTTTCCTGGCGTGCCTTCAAAGGGTATACCGATGTCCCTGGCCCTGGGTTTTTGAGCGTGAGCCGCTACTTGAATAGTTAATAAAAGTGCCATGATTAAGGTTGTTTTCATAGGAGCTTTCCGGTTTTTAAATTACATATTCATCAGCTATGCCGATGGCTTCACTTATAATTGAAAGGCCTTCGTCAATCTGCTGTTTGTTAACACACAATGGAGGTGCGATAAATATGAAATTCCATCGCACAAACGTATACATGCCAAGTTCCTTAATTTTTGCAGCCACTTTATTCATCACCTGCATTTCGTTGGGTTTTGCGTTGAACGGTGCCATTGGCTCTTTCGTTGTGCGATTTTTCACCAGCTCGATACAACCCAATAAGCCGGTATTGCGCCAATCGCCTATCGAAGGATGTTTTTGCTTTAACCCTTCAACTCGGGTATTCATGTATTTACCCATTCCTGCGGTGTTTTCTATCAGTTTATCCTCTTCATAAATTTTTAGATTTTCCAATGCGGCGGCGCAGCAAACCGGGTGAGCCGAATAGGTGAGGCCCAGGGGAAGCATGCTTTCGTCATATTTTGATGCGATTTTATCGGATACCATCAAACAGCCGAAAGGTAAGTAACCCGACGTAAGGCCCTTCGCCATGGCGATCATATCGGGAACGATATCGTGATTTTCAAAACCAAACCATTTGCCTGTCCGGCCAAAGCCGCTCATAACTTCATCAATTATTAATAGGATTCCGTGTTTGTTACATATTTCCCTTACATTTTTAAGATAATTTTCGGGATATTGAAAACAGCCCGATGAACCGGATTCACCTTCGAGCAATACAGCGGCAATATTACCGGGCCCTTCATAGGCAATCATCCTTTCCAGATTGGCAACTGCATCTTTTAAAAGGCTTTCTTTGTCGTGTGGCCAGCGATAGGCGTAAGGAATATCGATATGAATAAAATTGGGTGCCTGCTGCGCATCTGCAGGTAGTTTTCTTGGATCGCCACCAGCAGACATAACACCATAAGTGGAGCCATGATAAGATTGGTACCTGCTGATAATCTTATGGCGGCCTGTATATAAACGGGCAAGTTTTATCGCATTCTCGATAGAAGTGGCACCGCACAAGGTAAAGAATGCTTTGTTTAAATCGCCAGGGCATATTTCCGCAAGTTTCTTTCCGAGGTCGCCTCTTGCTTTAGTAACGCAACTGGGTGTTATGTAGCTTACCTCTTGCATTTGTTTCACCACTGCATCCGTTATGCGTTGATTACCGTGCCCGATATTTACGTTCATCAACCCCGACGAAAAATCGATATATCGTTTGCCGTCATAATCATACAGGTAAACACCCTCGGCTCTTTTTACCGCGATAGGGTCGATCCCTTTTTGTTTGCTCCACGAAAATAAGGTATGATCCAGGTTATCCTGGATAATTTCCTGTGCTTCTGATACTGGTATTTCTAACATGGCTATTAAATTTATCAATCAACTCATCCAGTTTATACCCGCTTCGGGATTCCACTTCACTGTGCTTTTTTTCAGTTTTGTCCAAAACTCTATCGAACTTTTGCCGGTGATATCACCAACTCCGAACTTACTTTCGTTCCATCCGCCAAATGAAAACGGCTCGCGGGGCACCGGAACGCCAATATTAACGCCTATCATTCCGGCGTTTGCTTTTTCCATTATGTACCTGGCAGCGCTGCCGTTTTGTGTGAACACGCTTGCCGCATTGCCGTAAGGGCTAGCATTTTCTATCGCTAAAGCTTCATCAATAGTATCGGTTCGCACAATGCAGATAACCGGCCCGAAAATCTCTTCCCTTGCGATAGCCATATCAGGCCTTACAAAGTCTATTACCGTAGGGCCAACATAGGTACCGCCTTCTTTTCCCGGAACGGCGACGTTCCGGCCATCTATCAATATTTTTGCGCCTTCACGTTCTGCTTCACTAATATAGCGCTCTATTCTTTCTTTTGATGCTTTATTTATTACGGCACCTAAGTTTTGCCCTGCAATAAGTTTTTTTGCTTCGGCGCAAATTTTTTCAATAATGTGATCGATAGCTCCTACGCCTACCATTGCTGAGGCGGCCATACACCGTTGCCCCGCACAGCCACTCATCGATGCCACAATGTTCTGTGCTGTCATATCAGGGGTAGCATCGGGCAAAACCAATAAATGATTTTTGGCTCCGCCTAAGGCCAGGCATCGTTTTAAATTTTGCGTGGCCCGGCGGTAAACCATTTGCGCAACCTTTGTTGAACCAACGAATGATACCGCTTCTATATCAGGATGATCACAAATAGCGTTAACAATTTCTGCATCACCGTTCACAATATTAAATACACCGTTAGGCAGCCCCGCTTCTTTTAATAAAAGTGCAATTTTTGCCAGACTTAATGGCACCTTTTCCGATGGTTTTATGATCATGCAATTTCCTAATGCTATGGCGTTGGGTATGGTCCAGTTAGGCACCATCGTTGGGAAATTAAAAGGGACTATTGAGGCTACAACTCCGAGCGGTACTTTTTCGGCGCGGCATTCCACTCCTTTGCTTACCTCTAATATTTCACCGGTTACCAGTTGCGGTAGTGAACAGGCGAATTCGGTTAATTCAATACATTTTTCAATTTCCGCTGTTGATTCACTTATTGTTTTCCCATTCTCTTCACTGCCTAAGGCGGCCAGTTCACGTATATTTTTTTCTAATAAAGACTTATATCTGAAAAATACCTGCACTCTTTCTTTAACCGGCGTTTTGCCCCACGATTGAAAGGCGATCTTAGCGGCATTGACTGCCAGATCAAGATCGGGAGCAGCAGAGCAGGGCAACTCTGTCAGAAATGTGCCATCCAACGGGGAAATTACCGGCAATATTCTTTTGGATGTAATTGTTATAAAATTACCATTGACAAAGTTCTTAACCTGATTGTATTTCATATTTTCTGCAAAGTGGATGTTTTAAATAAATTAGCTAAATTTAAAAGCCGAAACAAGTTAGTAAAATATATAATCATCCGAAATTTGTGGTGATTTTCAAACCTATTAATTCACTTTTAATAACGTCGCCATGAAAATCAAAAAAAAGCTTCTTATAGGTTTTGGATTATTGTTCCTTGTTGTTGTTTTTTTTGGTATTGTCTCGATATATTATATTGAGGATATATCTGAGTATTCAAAAGTTACTTTGAAGAATAATTATGAAACACTGACCTTTACCAGGGAAATGCGTTCTGTATTAGACGAAAACGACTTACCATTAAATCCGCAAGCGGCCGAAGTGTTTGACAAA
>DASXMZ010000320.1:0-2440 GCA_036495385.1 Mucilaginibacter sp.
TGCATCCCGAAATCTTAGAAATTTTAAGCACGACAGATCCTGACGTTTTTGACGTTAATTTTAACAGCGTTAGAAATGCAGAAAGGCTGTTAAATTATATTGAAGATATTAACCTGGAAAGAACGGGAAAATTTGAGGTAACACCAGCCGAAAGCCTTTACATGCTTTGGACGGTTGAAAATTGGGACTTCCATATAGAGTGCTTAAGAAATGGCAGGATACATTATACCTTCCGCAAAAACGGATTTGGGAAAATCTTTGGGTTCGCTTCCATCGATCAATTTATCCCGCTGCTGGAAAGATATTTACTGATGGAATTCAGATAGGCTTTTTTGATAACATCTATTTAACAAGGAATAAAGCCAGATAAACCCGCTCGTCCGTTCGACGATATACCTTTTGCAGAGAAATTATTTCAGATATTTTGGTGAATAGCCAAAAGTATTTTTAAAAGCGGTACTAAAATGCTGAGGAGATGAATAACCCAATTCATAAGCCAGCCTGCTGATTGTTATTTGTTTTTGTGACAATTTATTTTTTGCAATTTGCATCTTATAATTCGTCAAATAACCAAAAGCGGTTGTTCCGAAGATTTCTTTGAATCCTTTTTTTAATTTGAATTCATTTATACCGACTGTGTGTGCCAGGTCGGTTAATGTTGGAGGACTATCATAGTGTTTTAGTAAGTATTCGCCGGCGAATATAATCCGCTCTTTGTCATAATTAGTTTTACAATATATTTGCTTCTTTAACCTGGATTTATCAAAAGCCTGTGATTGCAGAACTAATAACTCAATACATTTCGATAAGAAATACAGTTTCTTCGTCGAACTGGAATATGGGCAATTTAAAACAGAATTTATAATGGCTCTGATCTCAGGGTTAATCAAAGCATTCCGGTCAGATAGCATAACCGGTGTGCCGTTTAAAATTTTATCCCTGAAATACATCAGATTATCAGTTGTGTTTTCGGTTAATCTTAAAAAAGCATCCTTGTTAAACTGGATCATGAAAATTTCGGATGCCAGGTCTTCGTTGCGCATTATGTTTTCATAATCGCCTGTGTAAATAGCATTGTGCTGATAATTTGAAAACGAAAATGACTTTTTAAAATCTTTTTGTTCAATTGCGATTTTGCCTTTTAAATTAAAGCCTAACGTTATAGCGTCAAGATTTCCTTTCCACTCCACCGAATTGTTGTTGGTGTATACCAAATCGCTGTGAGAAACCCTGATACCGTCAAAAAACCATTGACTCATAGTGCCTTTCAGATCAGGCGACGATACCTTTTTAACTTCCTCAATCAATTCAGATCTATTAAAGTCTGAGGGAATGTACTGATTACGATGTAAGATCGTGTTATTCGGTGAACTTGTTACAATTGTTGACATTATCCTTAATATGTACGAAATAATCCCTTTAATGTAATAAAATGGCAGCGTTTTGCTTCAATTTTGACATAACGAATAAAGTTAATTATAAATTTTATGACAACTGAAAATAACGAGATGCAAGCTCTGCATTTCGATGATGAAAAAGCGATTTATGGTTTACTGACAAATTTACGCAATGCATGGGCGAAGGGTGATGGTGAAAGCTATGCCGCGATTTTTACCGAAGATGCACATTATGTTGAAGCCCCGGGGAATTGGGTACAAGGAAGAAAAGTAATCGCAGAACGTCATCAGAGAATTTTTGATACTTTTTTTAAAAACACCCGTATTGACGGAAAATATACAACAACGTTACAACCAATTACATCTGATGTGGTGCTGGTACACGGGCAAGGTACAGTCCTTTTTAAGGGAGAATCGGAAAAGGATGCCGATCCTAACGGAATCATGACTTTGTGTATAGTTAAGAGAAACCAACAATGGCAAATAGCTTCATTTCAAAATACGCCAACAGGCAAATGGCGAAAAATCAAATTTATCTGGCGGTTTTTTAAGTCAAAGTTGTTCAGCAGTTGATAGACAATACTCTCATCAAAAAAATCAATAAGCAAGTATAATCTGCCAAAAAACGAATTCTTTCCTTACAGCCTTACGCCCCTCAAAAACTGTTCGATATCCATTTGTTTTTTACCCTCCAGTTGTATTTCTTTTAAGTAAACAAACCCATCTTTTGCCGCAAATTTTAAAAACGTTTTGTTGTCAGTCAAAAACTCTCCGGGTGCTATCCCTGGGTTAGTTAATTCATACTCCGCCCTGAATATTTTAAGAGATTTGTCTTTCAGGGTAGTATATGCAGTAGGAACAGGACTTAAGCCGCGTATCCTGTTGTAAATGGATACTGCAGGCTGATCCCAATCAATAAGGCAATCCTCCTTAAAAATTTTGGGAGCGTGTTTTAATACGTCGCCGGCCATTAGCATTGATTGGGGGTGCTCATTGTACCTGCCGCTTTCAACTCCTTTTACTGTTTTTACCAGCAAGCCAGC
>DASXMZ010000321.1:0-1669 GCA_036495385.1 Mucilaginibacter sp.
ACGGCGAAGTTAGGAGATTACAACGGTGTATTGGTAACAGTGCTTTATTGGAATCTATTAATTAAAAAAAACCATTTTTTTGCTTCCTTAATATTTTGCAATTTTAGCCCAGCTTAAATAAATCAATACATTCAAATAAAATGGGAAAAGTAATTTTGGTAACCGGGGCTTCATCCGGTATAGGATTGGCTGTTGCAACGGCGTTACAGGCAAAGGGACATACGGTATATGGCTCCTCACGCGATTTAAGTCGCATGAAATCGGTATCCTTTAAACCAATTCAATTAGACGTTACCGACGATGCTTCTGTAAATGCTGCCGTCGATAAAATTATTAAGGCCGAAGGCAAAATTGATGTATTGGTAAATAATGCCGGTAACGGGGTAACCGGCCCGGCATACGCCATGCCTGTTGATTTCGCAAAAAAACAATTTGAAGTGAATTTTTTCGGCGTGATACGGGTAAGCAGTGCCGTATTGCCAAAAATGATCGAAGCTAAAAAAGGTTTGGTTATTAACGTTAGTTCGCTAGCAGGGCTGTTCGGTTTGCCATACCAGGGTATGTACAGCGCCTCAAAATATGCCATTGAAGGTTATTCCCAAAGCTTGCGTATGGAACTGCGCAATACCGGTGTTAAAGTAGCCATATTAAATCCTGGCGATTTTAAAACAGATTTTACAGGCAGTCGCGAAAAGGTTCCTTTCCCGCTTAAGAATGAAGCTTTAGAAAAGGAATATAACACCGCAGTTGCCGGCATGGAGAAAGACGAAAGTGTAGGCGCCAACCCCGATGTGATAGGCAAAAAGGTTTGCCAGATAGTTGACTCATCCAGCCCATCACCACGTTATTTGATCGGGGCATTCGGGCAAACCATTGCCGTAACGCTAAAGTCCATACTGCCTAACGGCATTTTCGAAAAGTTAATGAATGATCATTACGGGATAAAATAATTCAACCAATTAATTCCCCGTTGTCTGTGTCCTCACAGACAACCACGAGAATTTCGTTTCGAAGCACTCCAAGCTGTCTGTGGAGACACAGACAGCGGGAGGGTAAGTTTCCAAAATCTGCTACCCATCGGATTTGTTACTTAATTTATCGTTTTTAATAAGTTATTTTTGGATTGCATTGTAAATCAACCATTAAAACCTTTTGAAAATGAATAAACTAAAAATTTTATCGCTGACCCTGCTCTTAGGTATTTTGTCATTCAATGGCTTTTCTCAAAAATATCAGAATTTTAAAGTTTCCATTTATTGCCGCGCTTATGAGGTGATAAAAATGGCGGACACTACCGGCTATCTGAAACCGATATGGAACGAAATTACCAGGCAGCTTAAAGTTGATAAGGTTTACATTGAAACTCACCGGGACACCCACATCGTTGACCAAAAAACATTAGATATTGTTAAGAAGTTTTTTAAGGACCGCGGTATACAGGTTGCAGGCGGTATTACTTTTACCATCAGTGAGCCTAACCATTTTCAAACCTATTGCTACAGCGATCCGGAAGACCGGAAAAAAGTAAAGGAAATTGCAGAGTATACTGCCAAAAACTTTGATGAAATTGTTTTGGACGATTTCTTCTTCACAGATTGCAAATCAGACCAAAGTATTAAAGATAAAGGCGACCAAAGCTGGACAAATTTCAGGCTTAAATTGATGGCAG
>DASXMZ010000322.1:0-11903 GCA_036495385.1 Mucilaginibacter sp.
CTAAATAAGAAACCTGTATCAAATTTCTTAACTCGCAAAGCTTTACCGATAATTTGGTCTTCTTATAAAAATCTTCGGTTTCCTCATATAATAAACCCAGGCGCCGCATTGCCCTTTCCAACCTGAAATCAGATCGTACTATACCCACATAATCATTCATTACCTTCTGCATCTCACGTACGTTATGCGTAACCAAAATATCTTCGTTTGATAACTGAACTCCTTTTTCATCCCAATCAGGGATATTTTCCGGTATTGATATACGCTCAAACTGACTAATTGCATCTTTATAAATACGGTGAGCAAATACCAAAGCTTCAAGTAAAGAATTGGAAGCCAGTCTATTAGCTCCATGTAAGCCGGTTGACGAACACTCACCGCAGGCATATAATCGCAACAATGAAGATCTTCCCATATGATCAACCATTACACCACCGCACATATAATGGCATGCCGGCGCAACAGGTATCATATCCCGGGTCATATCAATACCTATTTCTAGGCACTTAGCATATATGTTTGGAAAATGATTTAAAATATCTTTTTTACTTCGATGCCTTATGTCCAGGTAAACAAAATCTTCCCCCGATTTCTTTATTTCGGCGTCAATTGCTCTCGCAGTAATATCACGCGGAGCCAATGATTTCCTTTCATCGTACTCCTGCATAAACTCCTCACCATTAGTGCGTTTCAACACGCCACCAAAACCCCGCACAGCTTCAGATATTAAAAATGAAGGGTATTCACCAGGATTATATAACGCTGTAGGATGGAATTGAATAAACTCCATATTCCTCACTTTGCCTTTGGCGCGATAAACCATCGCAACACCATCGCCTGTAGCTATTGTAGGATTAGTAGTTATTGAATAAATATGCCCGGCACCGCCTGATGCCATTACTGTAACTTTAGAAAGAATTTTCTCAACGTTTCGGGTCCAATTATTAAAGGCGTAAATCCCATAACAAGTAATATCAGTAGTCGATTTATCTACAAATACACCCAAATGGTGCTGCGTTATCAGATCTACAGCAAAATAATGAGTAAGAATTTCAATATTCGGATTATGATGTATCTGCTCTAATAAAGCTCTTTCTATCTCGAAACCCGTAATATCTTTGTAATGTAATACCCGAAATTCGGAATGACCACCTTCCTTCGCCAGGTCATAAAAACCTTCATTAGTCTTATCGAAGTTGGTACCGTAATCAATAATCTCTCTTATCCTATCCGGACCTTCTTTAACAACGGCTTCTACAACTTCCTTATCACATAAGCCATCACCGGATATTAAAGTATCCTGAATATGTTTTTCAAAAGAATCATCTTTTTTATCAACAACTACTGCAACACCGCCCTGTGCATATTTAGTGTTCGATTCGTCTTCGTTTGATTTTGTAACTATCAGTACCTTACCATGTTTCGCCGCCTTTAGTGCAAAACTTAATCCGGCTATACCCGAACCTATCACAAGGAAATCAACAGTCCTGGTCATATCCTCTATATAAAATGTTAAAAATTTCTTTGTGTGTTAATAAGGGGTATAAAACTTGTTAATTGAATGTAAACAAATACTTAATAAATAATATCCCGGTTGATAACCTCTATTTTTATTAAAATTCTAATAATTTTTATCCGACTTTTGCCCTTACAAAGCGTCAAAGCTAACATTTTACAGAGTAATAAAGTATTAACAAATAAGTTTTAAAAGAAAATATCGATTGTCATACACATCTAAAAATCAGTATAATAAACAACAAAAATTTACATTTTTTGTTAATAAATTATTAGAAAATATATTTTACCCTGGTTTTAAAACTAGTTTTAAACATAATTAACACACCAATAACAATAGTTTCTTTTTATATATAAAACTAGTTGTTATTAATTGAATTGTTGAAATGGATACCTTAGCAGAAATAAACTTAAACGGTTTTGTGGATGAATATGTTGACCCATCCCTCGATCTTTTTGATGAAATAGAAAAGTTAAAAAAAGAGAAAAATGCTGTTATTCTTGCTCATTATTACCAGGAAGCTGATATACAGGATATTGCCGATTATATTGGCGATAGCCTGGGATTATCGCAACAAGCAGCAAAAACAGATGCCGACATTATCGTATTTGCCGGCGTTCATTTTATGGCCGAAACAGCCAAAATATTATCTCCTTCAAAAAAAGTTTTATTACCCGACGTAAAGGCGGGGTGCTCGCTAGCTGATAGCTGTCCGCCGCATTTGTTTAAAAAATTTAAGGAGCAATATCCTGATCATTTGGTAATAACATATGTGAATTGTACAGCTGAACTGAAGGCCATGAGCGATATAGTTTGTACATCGAGCAACGCAATAGGGATTGTGGAAAGTTTGCCAAAAGACCAGAAAATAATTTTTGGACCGGATAAAAATCTCGGCGCTTATGTAGCAAAAAAAACAGGAAGAGATTTAGTGTTATGGAACGGCGCCTGTATGGTACATGAAATTTTTTCGCGAGAAAAAATAACCCGTTTAAAAGAAAGACACCCGGGCGCAAAATTACTGGCCCATCCCGAATGTGAAGACATTATACTTCAAATGGCCGATTATATTGGTTCAACAACAGGGATATTAAAATATGCCACTAATCGCCCTGAAAAGGAGTTTATAGTGGCCACGGAATCAGGAATAATCCATGAGATGCAGAAACTAAACCCTGATAAAGTTTTTATTCCTGCGCCACCGAATAACAAATGTGCTTGTAATGATTGTCCGCATATGAAACGTAACACGTTAGAAAAACTTTACCTGTGTTTAAAGAATGAAATGCCGGAAATAACTGTACCACAACATATCATTGAAAAAGCAGTAAAACCAATTGAAAGAATGCTGGAGATATCGGCGAGTTTGGGATTATAAATTTGTTTTTGGTTATAAAATTTCCAGGAACTCTAAAAGGCTAAAAATCTAAAAAAATTTTCCGCCTCTGGCGGATGACTTGTCGGAGGGTTGTTTAATAATACTTAACAGGGATTATTTAAATAAGTCATTTTTGTCTTTCGCTAATGGGTCCTGCCAAAACACATCCGGATTATTTGTACGGTAAATTATCTTGGTTGTACCAAGTTTTTTATCTGTCTCTTCAGAATGGAATGCCGTTGTTTTGTTATAATCGATGGGTAAGAGGTAAATATAAGTTGCTGTTTTATTAACTGAACTTGTCTCGTAGTTGTACTGGCTGTTTAACGGACAACAAAAAAGGTAAAAGTTTTTTTCCAGGTAATTATCGTATTCAGTTTCTGTAACAGATTCGTGCCTGTTTAAATTAGCTTCTGGATTTAAAATAAGTGGCCGGTTATTTATTAAAGACTTTCTTACCTCTTCTATGCTCAATAGTTCGCCATCGCGATTCATGATATATGCGTCGCTCGTAGGGTCGGTTAAAATCCATTTCTTTAGTGACGGGAGATAAACCGTGTTTATAACGTGAAAATCAGCGTCAGTTTCAGAGCTGTCTCTCGGGTAACAATATACCTTGCGCGATTTAAAACCCATCGCCAGGTAGCAATCGTTTAAAACCGTTGCAAGTTCCTTGCAGGTAACGCTAACACCCCTTTGTTTGGTTAAAGTAATTATGGAATCAGCATTTAAATATTTTATAGGGACTTCAGCTATAGCCTCATGGTTAATAATATTGTGGACCCAGTGCATCAGGTTTAAAACTTTTGATTCTTCGTTTGAGTAGCCGGCTACAGAATCTAAATTATATTTTTTACGTAATTTGACAAGGCTTGAATCATTAGCTGATTCGTAGGAAAAGGCAGGTAACTTCCTGGAATCATGCCTGTTATAGTCGCTGGCATTTTTGAGTATTTTTAAATAATCGATTCCGGATTGTGCAAAGGATAAGCCTGGCAAGCAGGCAAAAGCCAGCAAAAATAGTTTGCTTGAAACTGACATAGGGGTATTAAAATTCCGGTAAAATTAAAAATGAATTTTATAATTTTTACAGGTGTTATGTGTTTGTTACACAATGATATATTTGTTACAAAAGCCCTTTTTAAATGACTAAGAAAGGGGTTTTATGCCGGACCTGATTTGTGATTTGTATTATGAATATATTCTATTCAATCTTAAATCATTGTAATGTTTATTGCCGTTAGCTTTAGTATTTTTGCACGATAGTATAAACATCATGTTTGACAACAAAGAGAAAACGAATATAGAGCAGCTGGGTGAATTTGGTTTAATAGATCACTTAACAAAAAATATAAAAATTTCCCAAAAGAGCACTTTAAAGGGGATTGGTGATGATGCAGCCGTACTCGATTTTAAAGGAAAAAAGCTATTGGTTTCAACAGACATGTTACTGGAAGGCATCCACTTTGATTTAGCATATACCCCTTTAAAACACCTGGGCTATAAAGCGGTACAGGTTAATTTGAGCGATATTTATGCGATGAACGGTACAGCTTCTCAAGTGACGGTTTCAATAGGTTTATCAAGTAAATTTCCACTGGAAGCCATTGAAGAATTATATGAAGGAGTTTACCTGGCCTGTGAAAAATATAATGTGGATTTAATCGGCGGTGATACCACGTCATCAAAACAGGGATTGGTGATTAGCGTAACGGTTTTAGGTTATGCTGATGAGAAAGATATTGTTTATCGTAATGGCGCTGAAGAAGGTGATTTGATATGTGTTTCGGGTGATTTGGGTGGCGCTTATACGGGCTTGCAGTTATTGGAACGCGAAAAATTGGTTTATCTCGAAAATCCTAATATTCAGCCAGATCTGGAAGGAAAGGATTATATAGTTGAACGCCAGCTAAAACCGGAAGCCCGCAGGGATATAATAGAATTATTGAAAAGCATTGAGGTAAAACCGACTGCTATGATTGATATTTCAGATGGCTTAGCTTCCGAAATATTGCATATATGCAAACAAAGTAATAAAGGCTGTAATTTATACGAGGATAAAATTCCTTTAGACCCGATGACCTACGAAACCGCCCGCGAATTTAACCTGGACCCAACAGTTTGCGCACTAAGCGGCGGGGAAGATTACGAATTGCTTTTTACCGTAAAACAAGCCGATTACGACAAGATAAAATTCAAGATGGATATTACCATTATCGGGTACATAACAGAGCCTGCCGTAGGCTGTAACCTTATTACAAAGGCAGGAAATGTACACCCATTAACTGCCCAGGGATGGAATGCGTTTAGCCCCCCGGCCCCCTGAAGAGGGTCAATGTCATTAGTTTAAGAAAGGGTTAAAGGAAATTAATCTCGAAGCAAAAATAGATGGTGTACATAAATGGGACCATTTTTTACGTAAATACCTCATTAAAAGGCAAATAAGGCCTACAAAAATAAAATTGTGTAAACTTTTGTAAACCCTGATTTCAACATTTGGTGTTCGATATTTTTTACACCTAAATCCTTCACTAAATGACTTTTCCTGAAAGGGGAAGCAATAAAATTATATATGCCCATGACAATCGAAGAAATATCGGAACTAATTATTGATGGAGAAGAGGCTCTTAAAAGCGATTTATACGAAAAACAGTTATATGTTTTTTGGGAGCATGTAAAAATAAGTCCTGAAAAATGGGAAGCGGGGGACTATGGTAAAGAAGGAGGAGGTTTTTGGATTGTGGGACTTTATGGTAAAAATGCAATATGGTATAACGATATTGAAGAAGGTTTTAACGTTTCGAGTTATCATACATATGGAACCATCAACAATTATGCTTACGAACAGTATGCGCTAAATCAAATTATTTATCAACTCTATAACTCATTATTAAAAATTAACTAAAATTCCCCCTTTTAGGGGGTCAGGGGGCAAAGTCCAACTCTAGCAACACCGGACAATGATCTGAATGCCTGGCTTCCGGTAATATAGCCGATCTCTTAATATTATTTTCAAGCGAACGCGTTGCCATATTGTAATCAATGCGCCAGCCCAAATTCTTGGCTCGTGAATTCGCCCGGAAACTCCACCAGGTATAGTTATGGGGTTCTTTATTTAAATGCCGGAAAGTATCGATATAGCCCGACTCAATAAAATTTTCCATCCATTCACGTTCTTCAGGCAGAAAACCAGAGGAATTTGCGTTTGATTTTGGGTTATGAATATCTATCGGCCGATGACAAATGTTATAATCGCCGGAAACCACCAGTTTTGTACACTGGGATTGCAATAACTCCAAATATCTTCCAAATTCATCAAGAAAACGATATTTAAACGCCTGGCGGTCATCTCCGCTTGAGCCCGATGGAAAATAAACGCTCATTACCGATACATCGTCAAAATCAACCCGGATATTACGGCCTTCGCGATCGTATTCGCTAATTCCACAACCATATTCAACATGTTTGGGTGTTTTTTTTGTGAAGATAGCCGTCCCGCTGTACCCTTTTTTTTCTGCAGGGTACCAGTAATGTTCATAGCCTAATTGCTCAACCAAAACAAGATCGGTCAAAACATCAGGTGTCGCTTTAATTTCCTGTAAGCAAACAACATCTGCGTCAGTAGCCTGCAGCCAGGCCAGCCAGTTTTTGTTGATAGCCGAACGGATTCCGTTGACGTTATATGTGATAATTTTCATTTTTTTATTTCGGAATTCGGATTTTCGATTTCGGATTTTTTTTATAGTCACCTAATATAATTAATACTTAAATTCGAAATCGAAAATCCGAATTCCGAAATAAAAAGGCCTTAGCGTATCTCGAGGCCAAGTATTTTATCCAATTGTTCACATTCCTTTTTACTAAGCAGTTCGACCGTCATCGGAACATCTTCCAACGGGCGGTCCCGTTCGTCTTTTTTTACGGCGGCTATGCGGTCAATCATATCGAGTCCCGCTACAACTTCGCCGTAGACGGTATAATTATGATCTAATTGTGGGGTACCTCCGGTGGTTCTATAAAATTCGCGCTGCCATTCAGGAATTTTGTGACCTTTTAACCTTGTCTGTTCCAGCGTATCCATTTTGCCATCGGAGTATCGCTTGCCCTCAACAATATAAAACTGGCATCCACTAGAAGCTTTTTCCGGGTTGTCATCGCGTGCCGCTGCCAGAACGCCTCTTTTATGAAAAATGCTATCTCTGAATTCAGCTGGAATGGTATAATCAACGCCCCCGTCGCCAAGTTCATCTCCCGGTTTTGCCTTTTTTGAATCCGGGTCACCACCCTGAATCATAAAGTTTTGTATCACCCTATGAAATAAAGTACCGTTATAAAAACCTGCCTTAACCAGTTTTATAAAATTATCGCGGTGCTTCGGGGTTTCGTTATATAAACGGATAATGCACTCGCCGTAACTGGTTTTTATTCGTACATATTGGTTTTTAGGAGGTTTAGCAAATGCTGTTGAAAAAGTTAATAGTATTAAACTTGTGAAAAATATTTTCTTCATTTTAATTAGCGACTATCCAAATTGTTAAAACATAAAAAAATAAAAGATTTGTCAATGACAATTTTGTACAACTCATCCCAATTCCTCAAAGTAATTAATAATTAATGATTTTAATACCATTTCCTGTTCAAGCAAGGTATAATTGGGTATGGTATTAACTAACTTCCAATGCGGCCAGCCATCCTGGTCAAGGGCTTCCAACTCGTAAAAGCCCATCATGCTGAATAGTTTGCAGTTTGCAATATGCATTAATTCTTCTTTCTGTCTCTTACTGAATTTTCTGGGGCCTTGTCCAAGTTCCTGCACGCCGATCAAAAATAACATAACTTTTATGTCAGGCTTTTCATTATCAAATTCATCCGCAATCCGCTGTTGCAATGCGCTCCATTTCAAATTTATTTCCGCAGGCTTCATAGGGGCAAATATAGTTCACTGGTTCATTTGTTCACTAGTTCATTGGTATGTATAATTTAATTAGTATGATGCCGCACTGCATTTTTGCGCCGTGCACCCCAATGAACAAATGAACCAGTGAACAAATGAACCAAATAAAACCTTGTTGCATTTAACAGAATTGTTACGTTTCTGTGATTTTTGGCTTGTTTTATTAACTACTTTTGCATTAAGTTGTTAAAAAAGTATTGACTGCTTTGAAAACCCGTAAAAATCATATTATTTGTTCGTGGATATTGCTGGTATGTTTTATTGGCGGTCAGTTTATGATTTATACCCACCAGCATTACGCGGCCCAAACTAATGGCAAAATATACAATCTGACTAAAAACATTTCGAAACAAACGGTTAAGGAAAAGTGCTATTTGTGCGATGTTATGCACCATAATTCAATGGTTATAACCAGCCAGGTATTTTCTAATCCTACCGTGGTTATAGGCCATGCTTTTAAAAAGTTCGAATACGACTTTAAAAGTATTCAGCTCATCCTTTCATGCGGTCGCGCCCCGCCATCTTCAAATTTTCTTGTATAAACCAAAGGCTAACAAGACTTTTACGCATTACAACCGAAACGATCGTTAAATACAAGCGTCTTAAATTGTAAATAAGAATTTACCCTAAGATTTAATAATGATGGTTTTTATAAAACCAAACTATCAAAAATTGATTCTTTACTTTCCAAAATGATGATTGTGCTTAATTATTATGAGAATTAAAATAAGAATATTAATACTGTTCGTGCTTACTTTGTTTGCGGCCACAGCCTCTATTGCGGCGACCGGGCCCGGACCCGATGAGCCAACCAGCTCATTAACGGGTACGATAACCGACAAAGCGGACGGCAAACCTGTAATAGGCGCAACGGTAAGTGTACCCGACATAAGAAACGGCAGCATTACAGACCTAAACGGCCATTATACACTGAAAAACTTGCCGAAAGGCATTTACCTGGTGCAGGTGAGCTATATTGGTTATGCCACATTTAATCAAAAGGTTGATTTTACAAAAACAACCACCCTTGACGTGCAGTTACAATCCTCATCAATTGAAACCGGCGAGGTTGTTATTACCGGTGTAAGCAAAGCCACCGAAATAAAACGCGACCCGGTACCTATGACGGCGGTGAGCAAATCATATATCGACCAGCATTCCGCATCTGGAAATGTTATTGATGAGATTGCAAATTTGCCGGGTGTCAGCGCGGTTACAACCGGACCGAATATCTCAAAACCATTTATTCACGGCCTTGGGTATAATCGGGTAATCACTTTACAGGATGGGATACGACAGGAAGGCCAGCAATGGGGCGATGAGCACGGGATTGAAGTAGATCAAAATTCAATAGACCGAGTGGAAATTATAAAAGGACCAGCCAGCTTAACTTACGGGTCAGATGCCATTGGCGGCGTTGTTAACCTTATTACTGCAGCGCCTGTTCCGGAAGGTAAAATATTGGGATCCGTGACAGGTATTTATGGTACCAACAATGGTTTATGGAATGGTTCATTCAAGCTTCAGGGCAATCAGAACGGGCTTGTATGGGGCACAATACTATCCGACAAAGCCGCAAATAATTATCAAAACACGCACGACGGCCGGGTTTATGGCACCAATTTTCATGAACAGGATGCAAGAGCAATGATAGGGTTAAATAAAACCTGGGGTTATTCCTATTTAAATATGTCGGTATTTGATGATGAGCAAGCCATTCCCGACGGCAGCCGCGATTCGTTAACGCGTCAGTTCACCAAACAAATTACCGATGCGGATACTTACCGTCCCATTGTGCCTGCGTCCGAGCTGAATACTTACAGCATCCCTATTTTGCACCAGCATGTGCAGCTTTATCGTATTTATGACAACAGTAGCTTTGCTTTAGGCAGTGGTAATTTATTGGTTAACCTTGGTTATCAATACAGTCACCGCCGGGAGTTTATACATCCGACCGAACCGGATATCCCGGGATTAAACCTGGAGCTAAAAACTTTCACCTACGATTTTAAATATAATTTTAACCTGGGTAAAGATTATGAGACGACGGTCGGTGTTAACGGGATGTATCAGAATAACGCGCTTGGGTACGCTACCGTTTTTCCTATACCCGCCTATCACCAGTTTGACATTGGTCCGTTTTTCGTAATTAAAAAGACGTTTGGAAAACTGGATCTTTCGGGAGGGTTAAGGTATGATACCCGTTCATTTAGCGGCCAGCCTGCCTATATCGATACATCGAAAGCATATTATCCATCACTTTATACCGGGCCTAACCCGGAATCGACGCCGAACGTTACGCAACAGTTCGCGGCGCTTAATAAAACATTTTCCGGCACCAGCGGGAGTTTTGGTGGAACCTATATTTTTTCAAGAGAGTTTTTGTTAAAAGCAAACATTGCAAGAGGCTTCAGGGCGCCAAGTATAGCTGAACTATCTGCTAACGGCCCGGATCCTGGTTCGCAGATATATCATATCGGTAACAGCAGCTTTAAGCCTGAATTCAGTTTCCAGGAAGATTTGGGAGCCTTCCTTACTTTACCAAATGTATCGGCAAGCATTGACCTTTTTAATAACAACATCCAGAATTATATTTTTCAGCAGCAGGTGCTAAACCCAGATGGCACTCCGGCGCATAACCCGTCTTATCCGCTGTACAATGAATTTACCTACGTACAAAGCGAGGCAAGGATAAATGGTGGTGAAGCAGGGATTGACATACATCCTTTTCCGTGGCTGCATTTCGAAAATGAAGCTACGCTAACCTATGGCACCAATTTAGGGAATGGCGGCAAAGTACCCGACAGTCTTAAATATTTGCCATTTATACCACCCTTACATGTCCACTCTGAATTGCGTGCTACATTTAATAAGGGTTTCAGCAGTTTCAAAAATGTATACGGTTTTATAGGATTCGACTATTTTTCCGCCCAAAACCGCTTTTTTGCTGCTTATGGAACAGAAACATATACAGCCGGGTATAATTTGCTAAGTGCGGGCCTGGGAGGTAACTTAACAAACGCCGCGGGAAAGACGGTTGTATCGTTATTCATCGAAGGCACAAACCTGGCTAACGTCAATTACCAATCAAACATGAGCAGGCTTAAATATTTTGACAACCCCGTTGTGCCGGCTGGTGTACAACCCGGTATCTTTAACATGGGTCGTAATGTCAGCTTTAAAGTAGTAGTGCCGTTTGATTTATCGCCGCATGAAAAAGAACCGGCGAAAATGTAAATAACAACCCAACGAAAAACCCCACTTTTTACAATGGGGTTTTTCGTTTTATAAGAATAACATTCGCGAACGGGCGTCAATTTTATTTTGTTTGCAACGTCAGCGAAGCGCTTTGCAGTCCCTGGGATGTTGCCGTAAAAGTAATGGTACCTGCCTTTTCCTTAGCCTGCACAATAGCGAGCGCAAGCCCGTTAAATGCCTTGCGATAATCGGCTTTGAACGGATCGTGACTTACCTCGTCGCCGTTATCAACGCTGGCTATAAAGCCTTGCCCATTAATTTTAAAGTTTACCAGGTTATCGGCAGTGGGAACTACGTTTCCATTTTTATCTAAAATTCTTACCGTGATGAAAGATAGATCTTTGCCACCAGCTTTTATCTGTTTTCTATCGGCAACAAGTTCAATTTTGGCGGGTGCACCGGCGGTATGTATTTCGCGGGTTAAAACTACTTTTCCGTTCTTACGCGAAACGGCTTTAAGGGTACCCGCTTCATATTTTACACGCCACATAATGTGCAGGTCATCGCCGTTTTTCCTTTTAACGCCCAGCGACTTTCCATTCAGGAACAGTTCCACCTCATCGGCATTGTTATAATACGCCCATACATCAATTAACTTACCGGGTTCCCAGTTCCAATGCGGGAAAATATGCAATACTGGTTTGTTGGTCCACTCGCTTTGATACATGTAATACACATCCTTTGGAAAGCCCGCGAGATCGATGATTCCGAAATAAGAGCTGCGCGAAGGCCATGAATAAGGTGTAGGTTCGCCTAAATAATCAAACCCCGTCCAGATAAACATCCCCGAAAGGAAA
>DASXMZ010000323.1:0-3177 GCA_036495385.1 Mucilaginibacter sp.
AGAATAAAGGCATAATAATAGCGGCTTGTGTGCGCCAGCCGCTATTTATTTAATAAAAAATATAAACTTCACTGTATCAAATACTTAATGTATCTTTAAGTACTAAAAGGTATTTCTAGTTTTTGATTGATGGACGATAAAAATGAATTTCTTGATAAGCGGCTAAATAAACTAGGGCTGGGTAACGAGTTTAATCATCGATGCGCAATGATGAACTATAAAACGCTCAGGGATATCGTATCCACACCGCCCCAGGAAATACTTAGCCGGGAGGGATTTACCTATAATTGGTTCGGTGAATTAATCGGTTACCTAGTTGAAAATCAACAACTGCATCTTTTGCAACCGACGCCAGGCAAGACAATTGAAGAAAAATAGTTTATGTGCTATTTCTTTTTCAGTAGCTCAACCTTTTCACGCTCGCTTTCTAATAGACGCTCGTAAAGCTTCTTGTTTTCTTCGATAACTTCAAGCCATTTGTCTATTGGATTGAAATTAAAAGTGCTATGGCTTCCCATGAATGGGCCATGATTAACACTTGTATCATTAAAAGTGTTGAAGTAGGTAACAGCAGCTTGCTCGTCAAAATTCTTAATTGCGTCTTCAGGAACTTTTAAGGCCTTAGCAACTTGGTTGAGTAGTTCCGGCTCCAACGTTTCTTTCGCCTCCAGCAACGAAACCCGTTTTTGACTCCAATCATCACCTAAGACTAATGCCAATGCTTCCTGTTTCATGCCCAGCATCTCGCGAAAGCGTTTAACGTTGCGGCCCTGATGTATCGGTTTGTCGGTTGAAGTGCTCATAGGTTAATATGTGATTGAACAAATGTAATAAAAAATAGGCAGGCTTAAAATGACGCTTGCAGATTAGAACAAAGATATAATATGCGGTTTGTTTTCTTAGATAGAAAGCCGCAGAATAGTTTAGCATTGGTGACTTTGTCAAATTTGTCCTGCCCGCTAATACAGGCAGGTGTAAACCGCGCATCATGTACAATGGAACCTATGCTCCCTGGGAACATTACCCAAAAACACTTCGCCATTATGAAGTAGAAAATCCGATTTCAGTAATAGCCGAATTCTTTAGCACTGATTCGGTAAATGGCCACAGCAGGCAATTAAAAGTATGGCGCCGTTACGTAGTTAACAATGAGTCCTATAACGATAAAGATCATGGTCCCGGTACCTTGCTTTTTATTTATGATATGAACCTGAAGATTTTGAAAGCCATGTTCCTGCTGTTGTGTAATTATAAGAACTTTTCTTACCGGCGGGAAACAATCGGCGAAGGACAACTGGAGCTGGAAAAGCAGCAATGGGAATATTTTCCTGAGAACCTTTCAAAAGAAGAGCAGCTCGATCCTTATAAGGCAGTTAAGAAAGTTTTTAAAAAAATCAAGCCGCAGCAATACCGAGACTACCTGCATGAATGGGTACATGCGGCACTCTACAATACCGCAGATAACGAAAACTTATATGCGGGTGAGGTCATCACCGTTTATGAAAACCTGCTTAAACTGTATGCAGCGGCATGGCTGATCCACCAGCGGGAAGGCGGCAAACCAGAATTAAAGCAAAACAGACCGGAAAGCAGGTTGCCAGGAATACCCGTTGAATTAAGGGCAATAAACCCTAATCCAACAGAGACAGAAATAGACGTATTGGAAATGCTTAAGAACCTGATTTTAAAGAAATGTCCTTCTGTTCGGATGATCGTTCATTTGGGTGTTCATCCGGAACCGTTCACTTTTTACCTGGTCGTCCTGGTAAGTGATGATGAAAAAATACCGGAACATCAAATCAGCAATAAAATAGAAGATAACTGCCACTATATCTGTTTTACGCATGCCATCGTTCATAAAGCAAACAGCGCAAAAGAAGCGCTGGAAACGGGTAACCGTTTTTGGTCAATGGTCATGGAAAAAGGATTTGTGGTTTATCAGTCAAATGAATTGATATTGCCGGAACGCCGCGAAATCACCAGCGGGACAAAACTGGAAGAGGCCAAATTCAACTGGGAACGATGGGGAGTTCAAGGCAATGACTTTTTAAAAGGGGCTGAATTTTATAGACCAGGTAATAACCTCAGGCTTGCTGCCTTTTTATTACACCAGGCTGTGGAAGGGACGTTAAAGGGAATTATTCAGGCGATATTAGGGTACCGGGTTCAGACGCATAACCTTTCAAGATTACTTAGCTTAACGTTACTGTTTACCGATGATCTGAAAAAGGTCTTTAAATTGGATACGGAGGAAGGTTTTGAGCTATTTTCTTTATTGCAAAAATCGTATTCACAATCAAGGTATAATAATGTTTTCGATCCTGACGAAGAATCGGTTAATATACTATTCCAGCGGGTTGCCGCTTTTTATAAAGTTGCGGAAACAATTATTAAACAGTGTATATCAAGCTTACAATCACCCGTCTCGTAGCTCACAGCCAATCGATGCGCGGTTCTATCAACAGAATAAGAGCGCTTAGTTGCTTTGCTCTGTTACAATTTATAAATAACGAATGACATCCAGGGAAAAAGAAGAACAGCAGGCGCTTTATGACCTTCGGTCAGACTTCAAGTTCCGGCTATTGGAGAAAATCATCAAGCAATTCTTTACAGAAAGCCTGGAAGCTGTTTTATTAAAACAACAGGATCGTTTGCTTGGTGCCGAAAACCTATCGACCATTACTGATATCGCCAAAAGATTTAAAGTATCAAAAACCACGATCCATAATTGGATGCAACGCGGAATCATTCATGGCAGTAAAGTCGGAAAGAACCGGTATTTCACGGAGGAGGAGATCAGGAGTATTATTTTCTTCCTGAAAAGGTGATCAGTGGCATCTTGAATGACCTCTGCCTGAATTAGACGGATTTTTTTATGTTTGTGTCTGATTTAAAACTGTCACATGGAAAAATTCAACGAATTAAAAAATCTGATTGCTTCAATCGAAGCAGACGCAGAAGCTTTCTACAGTAAAGGGAACAAAGCTGCCGGTACTAGAGTCCGCAATGGCATGCAGAAGTTAAAAGTAGCTGCCTCTGAAATAAGAGCGCAGATTACTGAACTGAAGAATAAAAACTAATAGGATTCTTTTTGAATTGTTGAAGAGAGGCCTGTTGATCAGGCTCTTTCTTTTCAGACAAGGACACAATGGTTGAGCGATTACCTTAAGTCAAAAG
>DASXMZ010000324.1:0-2977 GCA_036495385.1 Mucilaginibacter sp.
GATCGTTTTAAAACTAAGTATTTTTATAATCAGTAAAGATACATCTAAAAACAAAATTTTAGGGTTAGCATTTCTTTCTATATGATAATGCGCCTTTTCCAGTTCAGTAATAATACCGTTTGCCATGGAAATGTTCATTACATTGTTCATTTTTTGAGCTGTTTCAAGTTCCGAAGATGGTAAATGGACCAAATTTCCAGCGCCCGCCATGAGCATACAACACTCCCGCAGAAAACTAATACCGTACCTTAAAAAGTTTTTTTGATTTTCGCGGCCCATCTTTGCAGCCTGTTCAACAAAAGCCATCACCTCAATACCCTTATTGGCAAAACAAAGCCGCAGCCATTGAACAAACAAATTATGATACCCATCACTTTCCTCCTGCAGCATTGTTAATGCTTCGGTTAAGTTGCCATTACATAAATAAGCAATTTGAGCAGCCGCTTGTTCGGTTTGATTAAACTTTGCAACCAAATGATCTTTAACAGCCTCATAACTTAATGAGGGAATTTTTATCAGCTGCGTGCGTGAAAGTATGGTGTTTAATATTTGATCCTGGTTTTGTGCCACCAGCAAAAACAAGGTATTTGGCTGCGGTTCTTCTATAATTTTCAATAATGCATTGCCTTCTTTATCCAAATATTCAGGCAGCCAAAGGATCAAAATTTTATAAGCAGATTCAAAAGGCTTAAAACTTAGTTTCTTGATGATCTGGTGGCATTCGGCAATATTGATATTGGCTTGCTTATTTTCGGCATCGAGGTAACCACGCCAATTATCGAGACTTAAATATGGATTCGCTAAAAAAGCTTCCCGCCATTGCTCTATAAAAGTTACTGCAGTATCGTCTTTATGTTTAGCAAAAAAAGGATAAGAAAAATGCAAATCAGGGTGCATCAGTTTTTGATATTTACGGCAGGATGAACACTCACCGCATGAATCATCTTCTCTTTTGTCTTCGCACGAAACATATTGAGCATAGGCAACAGCCAGCGGCAGGCCGCCCGCACCGCCCGGCCCTAAAAACAATTGCGCATGACTAACCCGGTTTTCCTTAACCGAATTAATCAAACGTTGCTTTATGGCTTCTTGTCCAACTATTTCCTTAAACTGCATTGGTGCAAAATAAGAAATTTTTAGTGATTGGCGATTAGAGATCAGAGATTAGTATCGGAGATTAGCGATTGGAGGTTAGAGATTAGCTGTAAAATATAGAAATTGCAGGAAGGTAATAAAAAACACTGCCATTTTAGGGTTATCTTTACCCTCATGTTTTCCCTAATCTCTAGTCCCCAACCTCTAATCTCTGATTTCCCATGAGAGTCATAGCTTTCGATTACGGAACCAAGCGAATTGGCATTGCGGTTACCGACCCGTTGCAGATCATCGCTACCGGGCTGGATACCATACATCCTATAAAAATTATAGAATACCTTAAAAAATACCTGCAAACTGAGCAGGTGGAACGTTTTATTGTAGGCGAACCAAAGCAAATGGATAATACACCATCGCAATCGGCTATACACGTTAAAGGCTTTGTGAACCTGTTGAAAAAGACTTTTCCCGAAATCCCAATAGAGATGCTGGATGAACGCTTTACTTCGAAAATGGCATCGGCAACTATCGCGCAAAGCGGAATGAATAAAAAGGGGCGGCAAAATAAGGAGCTTGTTGATACAATTTCGGCTGTGATATTGTTGCAATCGTGGATGGAAGGCCAGAACCGCTGATTTTTTTGATTTGGGGATTTCGTTGATAAATACATTTGTGATTTTTTTATAATACATTAGGAAAGAAAATCATGAAAGATATTGTAAACAATTCCTATAAGCATTCTGATATAACGGGAAAGATTATCGGCTGTGCAATAAAAGTTCATACCACATTAGGAAATGGATATCAGGAGGTGATTTATCAACGTTGTTTAGCTTTGGAAATGCAAAAGCTTGGACTGGTCTTTTCGAGAGAACTAAATATGACGATTTTTTATGATGGAGTTGACGTTGGAACGAGACGGGTTGATTTTTTGGTTGAAGAAAAATAATGGTTGAACTTAAGGCGGTCTCTATTTTGGACGACATACATCTTGCACAATGTTTAAATTATTTGGAAGCCTATAAATTGGAAACAGGCTTGCTATTAAACTTTGGATCAAGAAGCTTAGAGATTAAACGCGTAACAAATGAACGGAAACTGAACCGCTGATTTGTGTGGTGGAATGATTTCGCTGAACCCCAATTTACCTTCACCATCTAATGATAAAAGCGCATTGTTGATTTTATTAAGCAAACTTTATTGGCTAACTTTTCTCTAATCAACGGAATTCTCAAATCAAAAAATCAACGGTTCTGACAAAAGAATCAACGAAATCCATAAATCAAAAAAATCAGCGGTAATACGTACCTTTGCGCCATGGAAATCCTATCCCATGATCTGCAGGTATATTTGGAAAGCCATTGCGAGCCGGAGCCCGAAGTGCTGCAAGCCATAAACAGGGAAACGCATTTAAAGGTACTGAAACCCAATATGTTGTCGGGTCATTACCAGGGCCGGGTACTTAGTTTTATCAGTAAAATGATACAACCGAAGCGGATACTGGAGATTGGCACATTTACCGGCTATGCTACCATCTGTCTTGCTGAAGGATTAACCCAGGATGGGGAAATACATACCATTGAAGTTAACCGGGAAATGGAAGAAATGCTCCGTTCAAATTTTAAATTGACAAATGTTGAAAATAAAATAAAGCTTCATTTGGGGCCGGCGGAACAAATAATCAATGATTTTGCGTATAAAAGTTTCGATTTAATATTTATTGATGCCGACAAAAAAAATAATTTTACCTACTTTGGCTTAGCCTTTGAAAATTTAAGAACGGGAGGAATAATTATTATTGATAATGTTTTGTGGAAAGCAAAAGTGTATGGCACTGAAAACGACCCTGATACACAAGCAATTCGCAAACTAAATGATCAGA
>DASXMZ010000325.1:0-12054 GCA_036495385.1 Mucilaginibacter sp.
GTTTGTAGGCGATCATTATGCCGGCTTCAACGTAACACATCATTTCAACGGCTTTTTTCTAAATAAAATTCCACTAATCGAGCATCTCAAATGGCGCGAACTCCTGACATTTAAAATACTGTATGGCGGCCTCAGGGACGAAAACAATCCATTGCTTCATCCCAACCTTTATAAATTCCCTACGTATGCTAACGGCGTTCCCGCAACTTTTGCACTTGGTAATTCGCCATATATAGAAGCGGGAGTGGGTATAAGCAACATATTTAAAATTTTGCGATTGGATTTGATCCACCGGTTTAATTATCTTAACAATCCTGGTATTACTCCCTGGGGGTTAAGGTTCACTTTTTCGCCGGATTTTTAATCAATTTCGAAAGCGGGAAAATTGAAAATTTTCAACTCATTCAAGCGATACTTGATGTTTAAGTTCAACAATGAAATTAATTTATTTTTTTTACAATCAGAACGATTGAAAACACTGGGATATATTATCGGCGTTGTTTTACTTTTTAGTTTTCATAAAAGTTTCGCACAGCAAGATACATCAACAGCCGGTAAACATCGCGTCGCCAAACCATATACTACAGTTATAGATTCTTCAAAACAACGGGACGCGATTGACATCGTAAAGAAAATTCTAAATAAAAACACCTCCGACACCAGCAGGTTGAAGCCGAGAAAATTGCTTTTTTCGGTAGTTCCGGCGGTGGGATACTCACTTACCACCGGGTTTGCTATCGATTTAACCGGCAACGTAGCATTTTATACGCAAGCTGATCATAGATGCAACTTATCAGCAATAGATGCTGAACTCATTTTTGATACTCAGAATCAAAAAATATTTGCCAGCCGGTCCGAAGTATGGTTCCAAAACAATAACTATAAGTTAGTTACAGACTTGAGATGGGAAAAATATCCTATAAATACATATGGTTTAGGTACTACTACGACGAACGCTAAAGCCAACCCATTGGTTTATAATTATGTAAGAACTTACGCAACAGGTTTTAAAAAAATCGCGGGCGCTTTTTATGGTGGTATTGGTTATAATTACGACTACCATTACAACATAAGTGAAGCTGGAAATGCTGATCATACTATTTCCGACTTTCAGAAATACGGTTTTACTACCCAATCAACTTCATCGGGCGTTGTTTTAAATTTGTTGTTTGATAACAGGCTTAATCCTATAAACCCGCTAAACGGGGGTTATGCGTCTGTTGTTTATCGGGATAACTTTACATTTTTAGGTAGTGACACCCATTGGCAGGAATTGTCGATGGATTTCAGGCGATATTTTAAATTATCACCGAACAACAACAATATATTGGCATTTTGGAGTATCCTGGCATTTACCAGCGGAAATGTACCTTATCTTGATTTGCCGTATACGGGTTCAGATACCTACAATAACAGCGGCAGGGGGTATCCCGAACAAAGGTTCAGGGGTAAAAATGAGCTTTATTTGGAAGGAGAATATCGTTTTGGCATAACAAAAAATGGTTTATTGGGAGGCGTTGTTTTTACAAATGCCGAAACTTTCTCGGAATTTCAAACCAACAGATTCGTAAAAATCGCTCCGGCAGCCGGAACAGGCATCAGGTTCAAGGTTAATAAACATTCAAATACCAACGTATGTATTGATTATGCTTATGGTATTTATGATTCGCATGGCATTTTTGTTAATTTGGGCGAGGATTTTTAATATGTAATTAGCCAGGTAGCTTATGCACAAATACTGTTTAACCCTTGATCTGAAAGATGACCCCGCTTCAATAGAAGAATATGAAAAACATCATATCGCTATATGGCCGGAAATACGCAAAAGCATTATAGATTCGGGTATCACCAATATGGAGATATATCGTTATGATACCCGTTTATTTATGATCATGGAAACAGATGAAAATTTTACCTTTGAAAAAAAATCGCTCATGGATGCTTCAAACAGCAAAGTTCAGGAATGGGAAACTTTGATGTGGAACTACCAACAGCCGATTAAAAAATCGCTCAAGGGAGAAAAGTGGGTTTTAATGAATAAAATATTTCAGTTATAAATTAGCCATGTCAGCAAAAGCAGATACTTTTTTACGGATTCATCCGAAAGATAACGTTTTAGTGGCCCTTCAGGACCTGGAACAAGGGAAATTAATTGACTTTGAAGGACAAACATTTACCTTAACAAATCGCATAGCGGCCAAGCACAAGTTCAGCCTGGTTGATCTTCAACTGGGGCAGGAAATTTATATGTACGGCGTTTTGGTTGGCAAAGCCACACAGCATATTCCGAAAGGGGGCCCAATAAGTACCGAAACTATACACCATGCTTCGGCCGGGTACCAGTTAGGTAAACGGAAACTCGATTGGCACAAACCCGACACGAGTAAATTTGAGAGAAGGACATTCGCTGGATATCATCGTCCGGATGGATCTGTTGGAACAGCCAATTACTGGATAGTAATACCCCTTGTATTTTGCGAAAACAGGAATATAAATGTATTAAAGGATGCTCTGACGGATAAACTTGGCTATAAAAAGGCTAAAAGCTACGAGGGTGATGTAGAACAGCTGATAGACCTTTATAAAACCGGCAGATCGGTTGAAGAAATATTAAATGCCGATATTAATACCGGGGCTGAAAAAACGCAGTCGAATAGGCTGTTTAAAAATATTGATGGCATCAAATTCCTTACTCACGAAATGGGCTGCGGCTGCACCCGTTCGGATGCTCAAACGCTATGCGGATTAATTGCAGGCTATATAACGCATCCCAATGTTGCAGGGGCAACCGTATTAAGTTTAGGCTGCCAAAATGCCCAGGTGAGTATTTTACAGCAGGAAATTAATAAAAGAGATGCTAATTTCAGCAAGCCGCTTGTTATAGTAGAACAGCAAAAAGTTGGTACTGAAAGCGAGTTAATGCGCCAGTCGTTAAAACAAACTTTCGCAGGGTTGGTGCAAGCCGATAAAACGCACAGGGAACCGGCGCCGCTGTCTAAATTAAATATTGGGCTCGAATGCGGAGGGTCTGATGGTTTTTCAGGGATATCAGCTAACCCGGCATTGGGCTATGTTTCTGATCTTTTGGTTGCCATGGGTGGTTCTGTCATTCTTTCGGAATTCCCCGAGCTTTGCGGAGTTGAACAGGAACTAAGCGATCGATGCGTGGATGAAGAAAAGGCAAATTATTTTATGAAGCTCATGTCATCTTATAATGCGCGGGCAGAGGCTGATGGCTCCGGATTTTATGCAAATCCTTCACCTGGCAACATTAAGGACGGACTGATAACCGACGCAATAAAATCGGCGGGAGCCGCAAAAAAAGGCGGAACATCACCGGTTGCAGACGTACTGGACTATCCTGAAAAGGTAAAAACAAGTGGTTTAAACCTCCTTTGCACACCCGGAAGCGATGTGGAAAGTACCACTGCCGAAGTGGCTGCCGGGGCAAATATCGTATTATTTACAACCGGTTTGGGTACACCTACAGGTAATCCTGTTACGCCCGTAATAAAACTATCAACCAACACGGCAATGGCTAAAAAAATGCCCGATATTATAGATATTAATTGCGGAACTATAATAGAGGGAGAGGAGACGATAAAACAAGCCGGCGAACGGATATTGGATTATGTAATAAAAGTAGCCAGTGGCGAAATTGAACCTAAATCTGTTCAGTTAGGGCAAGACGATTTTATACCTTGGAAAAGAGGTATTTCATTGTAAATGATAACTGGCTAAAACTAGAATTTAGTTAGATCATTTCAATATAGGCTCGCCATTATAAGTAGCCGATTTTAAGATTTTTTCGGCGACAGTAACGGCTTCGGGCGAAAGCTTTGCGTAGTCGAGATTGTTGCAATATTTTTGGCCATCGTGAATATTCCACGAAAGCAATTTTACTAATTTTTCAGCCCTGTCTTTTGACCTGTTGTTATAGGCTTGTTCTTTATAGATCATGGCCCAGGTAAACCCACTTATAGGATAGCCGTCCTTTGCATCGGTATTACTTAATAATACTTTTGCATCATCGGGTATTTGTATGTTGCCCGCTGCAATTGTTGAGGCAACTGAAGGCGTAATGTAGTTGCCGCTTTTATTTTTCAGATCGCAGAAAGGCATTTTATTTTGAATAGCGTAGGCCAGCTCTATATACCCGATAGCCCCGGGGGTTTGTTTAACTAAACCGGCGACGCCCTCATTTCCTTTACCACCGATACCCACTGGCCAATTTATGGCTGATCCCTTTCCCGCTTTGTTATCCCAATCGCTGCTTACTTTTGACAAGTAAGTGGTGAATATATTGGTAGTTCCGCTGCCATCGGAACGGTGGGCAACAAAGATTCCGGTTTCAGGTAGTTTTTGTCCCGAATTAATTTTGACGATTCTTGGATCGTTCCATTTTGTTACTTTCCCTAAAAATATATCAGCTAATACATCAGGATCCAATTTCAAGGTGCCTTTAAAATCAGGTAAATTATAGCTGATAACTACAGCGCCCGAACACATGGGAATATGTAGTACCGGTACCCCTATTTTTTTTGTTTGCTCGTCGTTCAACGGTGCATCGGAATCGCCGAAATCAATTGTTTTATTTGTGAGTTGTAATATTCCACCGCCTGAGCCAATTGACTGATAGTTGATTCTTACCCCTGTTTCCTTATTGTATTCGGCAAAAATTTTTGAAAATAAGGGATAAACAAATGAACTTCCTGCGCCAAGCAGGGTATTGGCTTCAGTACCAGAGGTTGGCGACGATACACCAGAACTATCTTTTCCCGATTTATTATCTGCGCCATTGCATGCCACAAGTGCGGAGAATAATAACACCGCACACGCCAGTGCCAAATTGTGAAAGCTGAAAAATCGACGTTTCATCTATTATAAATTTAATCTTATAACAACCAAGTAATACTTTAGTGTTGCCCCGTTTCATTTATTATTTACAAAACTTAGTTACGGTGTATACAATTTTGCACGCAGAAAACGACGTATATCACCCAAAAAGAATCGCAAAACCTTGATGCCATAAATGTAAATATTATTCTTAAAACGATAAAAGCTTATCATTTTGGTAGCTATAGCGAACTTCTCCCAAAAAGTTTTACGATTTAAATATTGTTTTTTACCGATGTGACACAGGTTGTTAGATATTTAGAAAGGATTTGGCATCGATTTCGCTTGTTAAATTTGATTTGCATTAAACTTAAAATATTTAAACCGTGGAACGGTTTTCTGCGTATAAATAATTAATTATAAGTGCTTTCGCTATTATTTATTAAGTTTTAAAATTATGATTATCGTCGTACTAAAAATTTGCTGCCTGCTTTTTGCGCTGGCGTTGCCGTTATTGTTACCGGCTAAAAGAAAAACAAGAACAATCAAATTTCCGAGAAACTATAAAGACACTTCCGATGCTCAATATGCAATTAATGAACATGGATTTCTTGAGCGGATACATAATGACGATCTATCAAGTCAATCCAATTAGTTAGTAGCTCATTAAAGCTTCAAAAAGAATACCAAGGCACTCTTATAATAATAATATACTTTATATATAGAGTATAGTATTCCGATAACATACCTGTCAAAATAATACTAATCCGCGATTAGAATTTCTTTCTTCCACTCATTTATTTCCTACTTAAAATTTTATTCGTTAATCTTGAATAGTTTTCTGAACAGATCAAGCTTTTCATGAGTGTTGGCTTTCAAAAGCATCTCTTGTTTATTATTATACGATTGAGAATCTGCACATTTAAAATTTACAATACCTAAATGAAAATTATTATTCGATCAATTATTTGTGTTTGCCTTTTGGGCACAGTAATGAACTCTGTATGCGCTCAGCAACAAAATATTTCGCAAAAAGTCGACGCCCTTTTAAAGAAAATGACCCTTGCCGAAAAAATAGGTCAGCTTAATCAGTATAACGGCGATTGGGAGGCAACCGGCCCGGTTACTACTGATGTAGGCAATAAGCTCGATGCTATAAAACGTGGTGAGGTAGGCTCAATACTTAATATAGTTGGAGTGAAGCACACAAGGGTTTTCCAGGAAGCGGCTATGCAATCCCGGTTAAAAATCCCTTTGCTTTTTGGTCAGGACGTAATACACGGCTATAGCATAACATTCCCTATCCCGCTAGCTGAAGTTGCATCCTGGGATATGACGGCCATCGAAACGTCAGCCCGCATTGCCGGAACGGAAGCGGCTGCCGGAGGCGTACACTGGACGTTTGCTCCGATGGTGGACATCGCCCGGGACCCGCGTTGGGGGAGGGTAATGGAAGGTGCCGGCGAAGACCCATACCTGGGCTCGCTCACAGCAACAGCCCGAGTTAAAGGTTTTCAGGGTATGGGTTTAGGCAACCTGGACGCAGTTATGGCTTGCGCAAAACATTTTACAGCTTATGGTGCAGCTATAGGCGGGCGAGATTATAATAGCGTTGATATGAGTTTACGTACCTTATGGGAAGTTTACCTGCCGCCATTTAAAGCCGCTTTGGATGCAGGCGTTGGCACATTCATGAATTCGTTTAACGATTTGAACGGTATACCGGCAACCGGTAACAGCTATTTGCAAAAGGATATTTTAAAAGGAAAGTGGGATTTTAAAGGTTTTGTGGTAAGCGACTGGGGTTCGATAGGTGAAATGATAAATCATGGCTATGCGAAGGATAACTACGAAGCCGCACAATTTGCTATTAATGCAGGAAACGATATGGACATGGAAAGCCGAAGCTATATCAATAACCTGGCTAAATTGGTTGCCGATAAAAAAGTATCAGTAAATACCATTGATGAAGCAGTAAGGCGGATATTAACAAAAAAATATGAATTGGGATTGTTTAACGATCCTTACCGCTTTAGTGATGCTGATCGCGAAAAGCGTGTGCTCAATGCACCCGAACATATTGAAGCAGCAAGAGATGTAGCCCGAAAAAGTATTGTACTATTAAAAAACGAGAATCAATTATTGCCCCTGTCAAAATCATTGAGTTCCATTGCTTTGATAGGTCCACTTGTAAAGTCAAAGAAAGAGATGAAGGGCTTTTGGGCGCTGGATGTGGGTGACGAAAAAGACATCGTTTCGTTATATGAAGGAATGCAGCGAATGGCCGGTAAAACTAAATTGCTTTATGCCAGGGGATGTGACATCACGGATACCAGTCGCGCCGGTTTTGATGAAGCATACAAAACGGCCATGCAGAGTGACGTAGTAATAATGGCGATGGGAGAAAGACCGGATATGACCGGCGAAGCAAAAAGCAGATCGAATATTCATCTTCCCGGTGTACAGGAGGAGTTGATCAGGGCGGTAATGGCATCGGGCAAACCTGTTGTGGTGCTATTAATGGCTGGCCGTCCCATGGTATTTAACTGGACGGCCGATCATGTTCCGGCTATTTTGTATACATGGTGGTTGGGTAACCAGGCCGGGAACGCCATTGCAGATGTTTTGTACGGAAATTACAATCCAGGAGCAAAATTACCCATTACATTTCCACGTACAGAAGGTCAGATACCAATCTACTATAACCATTTTAATACCGGAAGGCCTGCCAGGAACGACAATGACGTAAACTATACGTCGGCTTATATCGACTTGCCGAATAGCCCAAAATATGCTTTTGGGTACGGACTGAGTTATACTACTTTTAAATACAGCAATCTCTGGTTAAGTAAAAAATCGATGCTGAAAAAAGAAAGTATTACTGTGTCATTCGATCTTCAAAATTCCGGGAAATATGCCGGAGAGGAAGTGGCACAATTATACCTGCGCGATATGGTATCACAGCCCGTAAGACCTATCAAGGAGTTAAAAGGATTTCAAAAAGTAATGCTGAAACCGGGCGAAACCAAAACTATTACTTTTGTAATTGACAAAGAAAAATTGGCTTTTTATAACGACCAGTTGGAACGGATTACGCAACCTGGAGAATTTAGTTTAATGATAGGCAGCGCATCCGACGACATTAGATTGCAGGAGAGCTTTGAGCTCACCGACTAAATTAACTACGGAATTATGAAAGTATTAATTTTTAAGGATTATGATCAAATGTGCAGGGCTGCTGCTGATTTGATTGTGGAACAGGTAAAACGAAAGCCGGATTCTCTTTTATGTTTCCCTTCCGGCGAATCACCAGCGGGGGTATTCAAATGTTTATTATCTGATGCAAAAGAAAATAAGGTTGATTTTAATAAATGTTATTTCGTCGGGTTGGATGAATGGGTTGGTATGGGTAAAGATGACGAAGGCAGTTGCACCAGTTTTTTAAATGAACATTTTTTTGTGTCCATGCAAATAGAGCCCGATAAAGTCCATTTTTTTGATGGGCGTGCACCGGACCTGGACGCAGTATGTGTAGCCATGGATAAGTTTATTAAAGAGAAAGGCCCGATTGATATTATGCTGGTTGGTATTGGCATGAATGGCCATATAGGTTTGAATGAACCGGGTACCGATTTTGATTTATATTCTCATCATTCACCGCTGGCGCCTCTTACTATAAGTGTTGCCCAAAAGTATTTTAAAAATGAAACCGTATTAAACGAAGGCATAACTCTTGGCCTGAAACATTTAGAAGAAGCAAATACAACTGTACTTATTGCCAATGGAATGAAAAAAGCAGAAATTATTGCAGAAGCTTTACAGGGTGATGTGACCGAATATTTGCCGGCCTCCATCTTCCAGGCGCATCCATCAGCCTATGTTTTTTTAGATGAAGATGCTGCATCTAAATTGATTCGGTAGCAAGATCATCGCCTTTTCAAATAATAATTTTCAGATTATATCTGCGAGTAGCGTTAACATAAGTTTAAAAAGGTTTTAAATATAAATCAACAATTATTGGTTAAAATTGTTAGATAATGTTTAAATATGATAAGCGGCATTAAAGTATACTGGAGGCCACTTAAAAACATCATAAACCATGAAAACACAAGAACTAATCGATACCGCAGCTGCAATGATGGCCGCTGACAAAGGTTTGCTGGCAATGGATGAAAGCATACCAACCTGTAATAAGAGATTTAAAGAGGCAGGTATTCCGCAAACTATAGAGTTTCGCAGGGCGTATCGCGAACTGATTGTGACTACGCCAGATTTTGGAAAGGTAATAAGCGGCGCTATATTGTTTGATGAGACTATTTACCAGGCTACAAAGGACGGCGTTTTATTTATTGATATATTAAAGAAAGCTGGTATCATACCCGGTATAAAAGTCGACGAGGGAACCATAGATATGGCTGGTTTTCCCGGTGAAAAAATTACTCAGGGATTGGACGGATTACCGGAACGTTTGGCTAAGTACTATGAATTAGGTGCTCGTTTTGCAAAATGGCGTGCTGTAATCACTATCAATGCGAGTACACCAACAAGCGGATGCATTGAAGCCAATATGCAAACGCTTGCCCGTTATGCAGCAATGTGCCAGGAGGCGGGGATTGTACCGATAGTTGAACCTGAAGTTTTAATGGACGGAACCCATGATCTGAAAAAATGCTTTGATACCACGATAAAAGTTCAGCATGAGCTTTTTGATCAACTATATGCCCAAAATGTAAACCTCCGGGGACTTATTTTAAAGCCTAATATGGTGTTGCCCGGTTTAAGCAGTTCAAAACAAGTAAGCGTTGACACTGCGGCTGAGGCTACCGTAACCTGCCTGCTTCAAACTGTGCCTGCTGCCGTGCCCGGGGTTGCCTTTTTATCGGGGGGACAGTCGCCCGAAATAGCCACAGCTCATTTAAATGCCATGCATGTAAATTATAAAGGCAAACTTCCGTGGGCGCTCACCTTTTCGTTTTCAAGAGCAATACAGCAACCGGCTTTGGAATTATGGAAAGGCAAGGACGAAAATGTAACGGCGGCTCAGCAAATGCTTTACCATCGCGCAAGTTTGGACACAGCCGCCCGCCGGGGTGAATACAGCCCTGACATGGAAAAGAGCTTTGCTTAGTTTTACTTATCGTTTCCAACGCTTTTCATCAAACTTTTTACAACCGGTTCAGTAAACTTATGTCACCGCTTTGTGTTATCTACATAATATAATCATGAAGGAGACAGCGCTTTATCCACTAAAATTCGAGCCTATTTATCAGTACCGCATTTGGGGTGGCCGCAGGCTGTCAAATTTGCTTGCCAAGCCTTTGCCGGCAAATGACCCGGTTGGAGAAGCGTGGATACTAAGTGATCGGGAAGATCATCCGAGCAAGGTTGCTGAAGGTACGCTTAAAGGAAAAACCATTGGCGAAATCTTATTCACGGCCCCTTCGCAATTATTTGGAAAGCTGGAAGGCAAGTTTAAAAAATTTCCTTTGCTGCTGAAGTTTTTAGATTGTCAGCAAGTACTTTCGGTACAGGTGCATCCTCCCGACGGGCTGAAGGAATACATCCCGCAAGGTGAAAGCGGAAAAACGGAAGCCTGGGTTGTATTGGAGACTGGAAATAAAGGTAAAATTTTTGCAG
Source organism: Mucilaginibacter sp. (assembly GCA_036495385.1). Classification (GTDB taxonomy): domain Bacteria; phylum Bacteroidota; class Bacteroidia; order Sphingobacteriales; family Sphingobacteriaceae; genus Mucilaginibacter. The sequence goes on from DASXMZ010000325.1 coordinate 10,474, forward strand.
GCTTAAAGCCCGGAACCACTGAAGAAAAATTAAGGGATGCACTTAAAAAACATAAGATTGCTGACGATCTGGCCAGTTTTACGCACCGAACCGGCGAAAGCGTTTTAATAAAAGCCGGTACCGTGCACACATTGGATGATGTGGTTGTTTTTGAAGTACAAGAAAATAGTGATATGACTTACCGTTTATATGATTGGGACCGCGTAGATAAAAAAACTGGCAAACTCCGTGACCTGCAGGTTGAACAGGCGATTGCATGTATAGATTTTACTAAGACGGCAATAGGGCCTGTAAAGCCGGTTAAAGAAACCGATGATCCGCAGCTTCGCGAAAAGATTCTTGATAACGATCATTTTGTAGTATGGCGTCATGTTGGTGAATTTCCATTTATGGTTGGAAAAGAAGCACTCCCCCGCATATTGGTATGTATTGGAGGTAAAGGCGAACTTGAAAGCAGTGACGAAATATTTTCGTTAAGTAAAGGTGAGGTTATGCTGTTACCTGCCATTTGCGGAGCATGTCCATTCGTGCCCCGAAACAAAGTCACAGTATTGGAAATAGCCTTACCCGAAACTCAGGAAAATGACTAAACTGCTTAATTACCTAAAATGAAGAAACTTATTGTTTTTGACCTTGATGGTACGCTCGCCGAAAGTAAAGCAGCTATTGATAAGGAAATGTCAACCCGTTTGGGTGCGCTCTTAACGGTTGCAAAAGTATCCGTTATTTCTGGTGGTGATTGGCCTCAATTTGAAAAACAGGTATTGGCACATCTTCCAAAAGATGCGCTGCTAAAAAATTTATCAATTCTTCCCACTTGCGGAACAAAATTTTATCAATACAAAACAGACTGGAAACAACTTTATGCAGAAAACTTTACAGATGATGAAAAAAAGAAGATCATTTCATCTCTAAAAAGGGCAGTCGAAGAGTCGGGGTTTAAAGCTGAGAAAGTTTGGGGCGAAACAATAGAGGACCGGGGTAGCCAGGTTACTTATTCAGCATTGGGACAAAAAGCACCCCTGGATGAAAAAAAGAAGTGGGATCCTGATTTTAAAAAACGCGACAAAATAAAAAAGAAGTTGGATAAGATGATTCCCGAATTTGCGGTAAACCTTGGAGGGGCTACTTCTATAGATATAACCAAGCATGGCATTGACAAAGCTTATGGGATTAATAAGCTGCACGAAGTTTTAAATATCGCTATTAAAGAAATGATTTTTATCGGCGATGCCATTTTTCCAGGAGGAAATGATTATCCTGCAAAACAAGCCGGCGCATTTTCTATCCGGGTAAGCGATCCAAATGAAACAAAGAGAGTAGTAGAAGGTATTATTGGCTGTTTGGATGACGGATATTTTGGGGATGGGTTTTAATAACGCTCAATAAATTTTAAAAAATGATCGACGTAAAAAAAGAGGGCGTCATTTTGCGAACGACCGACCTGTATTTTGAAAATGATGGGGTATTAAACCCCGCGGTAATAAAAGAGGGCGACATTATCCATCTGTTTTACAGAGCAGTAAGAAAAGGCAATTTTTCTACAATAGGCCATTGTATGCTTAGCACTCCATTTACAAT
>DASXMZ010000326.1:0-1520 GCA_036495385.1 Mucilaginibacter sp.
AAATTGAATTATTAATAAGGTTTATATTTTCATAATTCTGTACCATTTTCCCGTTAAGGGTATTAAACCTGTTTGAGTCAATTGCGGGTTTGCCAGGTGTTGAAAGATCGGCAATAGCAACGTGTCCATGGTTTATAAACCAATACCTTTTTCCGATGGCTGCGATTATTTTGTTTGATGAAGCAAAAGTGCCCAGCATTTGATTTAACTGCTGATACTTGTAAAATTTATTACTGAGATCATCATAAATACAAAATCCAGAGTCGGATGAAAAAACGATGTGGTTATCAAGATTAAATACATCCACGTTATACCCGCCAGGTAACCCCGATCTTTTATCATAATATTCTTTTGAGGTAACTTTTTTTAAGTCGCTGCTCAGCGTTAGCTTATAAACACCTTTATAGGCGTGCCCTACCCATATCTGGCCTTTGTTATCCTGTTCAACATATCTCGAAGGCTCGCCAAAGCCTTCAATTTTATGATCAAAAACCCAATTACCCCCGGCATCCTTCTTATAAATTACCAAACCGGTGTAAGTGCCTTGTATTAAAAGATTATCTTTTAACTTTTTGATGGTCCAGCCGCCGTTAACTGACGATATTTTAGTAATTGTGCTCCCATTTACCTGGTATGTGCCATCGTTATGACCACAAAGCAGCCGTCCATCCTGTAAAGAAAGGTCCCAAACCTGCCCTTGTGAACCGGGGATCAGTTTAAAATCAAATGATTGTAAAAGCTGATTAATTCCGCCGGGTGTCCAGTCACTATAAAAAAGGCCCTGGTTTGTGCCAAGGTATATCCTATTGTTAAAAATGATACTCGAATAAACGGTCCCAAAGCTGCCCGTCTTATCAAAATAATAATATAACGGCGAATTTACCTCAATACGGTCGATGCCATTGTCCAGGCCGGCCCAAAGGTTTTGCTCTCCATCGGTATATAAACTTAAAACTGTATTATTTTGTAATCCGCTTGATTTATTGATATGTTGTACCACATTACCGGTAGTGTCAATAATCACTATTCCATTAAGAATAGTGCCATACGCAAAATATTTATTGAGCACGAGCACCCCATTATTAAGCTGATAAGTTTTTAAAAAATCATTGGCCTGGTTAGTCCATGGATTGATCTGTTTTCCATCAAATATAAATAAACCGTTTTTTGCGGTGCCGATAATATATTTATCATGGGGATAAGGTAATATTGATAGGATGCCACTATTGCCTAATATATTACTGCCGGCAACATAATTGAGGTGATCGTTCTTAAGTTCGAACAACCCTGCGTTAACCTGTTCGACAAAATATCGTCTGCCAATTTTAAATAGAAACAGGAAAGGTTTGGGTGCTCTTACGATGCTGACCCTACCTTTTGAATATATGTATATGGAGCCAAATGATTGAAATATTACCCGATCACCATCAACATATATCTTCCATATTTCTTCATTCGAAATATTGGATTTACTTGCCAGGCGAGCGAGAGAATTATATTTTAAAATGCCTTGTTTGTTG
>DASXMZ010000327.1:0-3134 GCA_036495385.1 Mucilaginibacter sp.
TTGAGTTGATGAACGACAATATATTGGCGCGTTCCGTTAATCGTAAAATAGCAACCCTTCGCAAGTATTTTAAATTTCTGTTGCAGGAAGGTGTAATTACAATAAACCCTGCTTCAAAGATCAATACCCCAAAAATACCTAAAAATTTACCTGTGATAGTTGAAGACTCCAGGTTAACCCGGATGCTGGATGATAAAGATGTTTTTAGTAATGATTTTAAGGGACTGCGCGATAAATTGATCATAGAAATGCTATTCGGTACCGGTATCAGGCTTTCAGAACTTTTGGGTATTAAGGAAACCGATGTTAACATTTACGAGGGAACGATAAAGGTTTTAGGTAAGCGTAATAAAGAGAGAATCATTCCTTTAAACAGCGAATTGAAATTATTAATTGCTGAATATCAGGACTTAAAGAAAAATCAAAATTTTCTCAGTAACAATTCCCTAACCTTGATCGTTACAGACAAGGGAGCAGATGCTTACGCGAAGCTTATCTATCTAACTGTGCACAAATACTTATCCTATATATCAACACAAAACAAAAAGAGTCCGCATGTGCTGCGGCACACTTTCGCAACAACTTTATTAAACCGCGGCGCCGATTTAAATGCCATTAAAGAACTGCTGGGTCACGCTAACCTCAGCGCTACCCAGGTTTATACCCACAATTCAGTTGAAAGATTAAAGTCTATTTACAAACAAGCCCATCCAAAGGCATAAAAAGGAGGAATCATGAAAATTACAGTGCAATCTATTCGTTTTACTGCAGACAGAAAATTATTGGATTTTATCCAGAGAAAAGCAGATAAGCTTGATACCTTTTACGATCAGATAATTAGCGGCGAGGTTTACTTAAAACTCGAAAATGTAGAAGATGAAGCCAATAAGATAACGGAGATTAAACTGATGCTCCCCGGCAACCAAATTTTCGCCAAAGAGCAATGTAAAACTTTTGAAGAGGGCACCGATTTGGCGGTTGAATGCCTTCGAAAACAAATTGCCAAACATAAACAAAAGAAAGCCATTGCTGCCGAAAGCGCCAAGAAAGCGGTTATAATGGCCGCAGAAGAAGGTTTTTAAGAAAAATACATAGTAAATTTTTATACAGATCGGTGGGTTTACAGCCCGCCGTTTTTTTTTAGAAAATAAATTTTGTTCAGCATTAAAATTGTGTAAATTTGCAATCCCTTTCGGAGAGGTACGTAACAGTGTTTCTTTTCATTAAAAGGGTGGTTCTTTAAAATAAAAATATAGTCTTATTAATTAACCGCTACAATTCCATAGGTCAATACGATCAACGGAGGTAAGAAAGGTGATAATTTAAGCCTCCTTAGCTCAGCTGGTAGAGCGACTGACTTGTAATCAGTAGGTCATTGGTTCGATCCCGATAGGAGGCTCCTTGAATTTCGGATTTCGGAATTTCGATTTCGGATTTATATCTAAAAGATTAAAATCTGAAATTGAAAATTCGAAACGAAGGATGTCCAACCTCGGATGTTTGTCTTTATACAAGGCAAATCCGAAATGAACATTCGAAATCCGAAATCATGATTGGGGGGATACCAGAGCGGTCAAATGGGACGGACTGTAAATCCGTTGCTTCGGCTACGAAGGTTCGAATCCTTCTCCCCCCACTTTATAAGTTGGCAGTTTATAGTTTTCATTTTGTGTAAAAACAAAAAGAAAACTGCAAACTGCATAACCAATAAAATGAAAGCGGAAGTAGCTCAGTTGGTAGAGCGATAGCCTTCCAAGCTATAGGTCGCGAGTTCGAACCTCGTCTTCCGCTCGGTTGGTAAATTTGTTCATTGGTTCAATAGTTCATTGGTGGCCGCCGGATAATGAACTTTTACAAATGAACTAATGAACGAGTGAACTAATGAGCTAAAAAAATAAGCCGACGTAGCTCAGGGGTAGAGCACTTCCTTGGTAAGGAAGAGGTCATGGGTTCAAATCCCATTGTTGGCTCAAAACGTGTAAAAACGTATAGAATAACAGTTTTAAGTATAAATTAACCTACAAATAATTAAATATAAATCATGGCAAAAGAAAAGTTTGACCGCAGTAAACCGCACTTAAACATCGGTACAATCGGTCACGTTGACCACGGTAAAACAACCCTTACCGCAGCGATTACAAAAGTATTGGCTGATAAAGGTTTCTCAGAAGCCCGTTCTTTCGATTCTATCGACTCGGCTCCTGAAGAAAAAGAGCGTGGTATTACTATTAATACAGCACACGTTGAATATTCAACTGCTACTCGTCACTATGCACACGTTGACTGTCCTGGTCACGCGGATTATGTGAAAAACATGGTAACAGGTGCTGCTCAAATGGACGGTGCAATTATAGTTGTTGCCGCTACTGACGGTCCGATGCCTCAAACACGTGAACACATTTTGTTAGCCCGCCAGGTTGGTGTGCCTTCATTGGTTGTGTTTATGAATAAAGTAGATATGGTTGATGATCCGGAATTGTTGGAATTAGTTGAGATGGAAATCCGTGAATTATTATCTTTCTACGAATATCCAGGTGATGATATCCCTGTAATTCAAGGTTCTGCCCTTGGTGGTCTGAATGGCGATCCAAAATGGGTTGAAAAAATTATGGAATTAATGAATGCAGTTGATGCACACATCCCGATCCCTCCTCGTTTAACTGATCTTCCATTCTTAATGCCTGTTGAAGACGTATTCTCGATCACTGGTCGTGGTACTGTTGCAACTGGTCGTATCGAGCGTGGTGTTATTAACTCAGGCGAGCAGGTTGACATCCTTGGTATGGGTGCTGAGAACTTAAAATCAACTGTTACAGGTGTTGAAATGTTCCGCAAAATATTAGACCGCGGTGAAGCAGGTGATAACGTAGGTTTATTGTTACGTGGTATTGAAAAAACTGATATCCGTCGTGGTATGGTTATTTGCAAACCAGGTTCAGTAACTCCGCACACTGATTTCAAAGCCGAAGTTTACGTATTATCAAAAGCTGAAGGTGGCCGTCATACTCCATTTTTCAATAAATACCGTCCGCAATTCTATTTCCGTACAACTGACGTAACCGGTGAAATTACACTGGCCGAAGGGGTAGAAATGGTTATGCCTGGAGATAACGTTACCATCACTGTAAAGCTGA
>DASXMZ010000328.1:0-3390 GCA_036495385.1 Mucilaginibacter sp.
CAACTCATTCAGAATACCATCGGGCAACAAAGTAAGTAACTGACTAACTTCCATTTACCGCAAAGAACGAAGTTGTAATAACATTCTTTTAGCGTTTTTATCAACTTATGAGGATAAGTGATATCTTCCCAACACCTGTGGCGACAACACCAACACGAGCAGTAGATATTTAGGGAAGTGCATTCCGGCAGAACCTTATTTTTCCCTTATTCGTCACCGCCAACAAAATCTAACGCCTCCTCCAACTCCGCGGTATCAAAGTACCTTTCTTCAAAGGCGGCATTAGCCAAGTGTAGTAGTTTGTTTTCGATTTTAACTACTGACCTGATGAAATCGGAATGTGCAACCACCGCGCAGCGGCCTATTTTGTTGAAATGTTTGAATCCCCAGGTCTCACTTTCTAAGAAAGCTTTTAAATTCATATGCTTCATCACCGACAGGTCCTTAACCTTGATCAATAGGTTTATATGCTGGTGGCCGGCCGTCAGTTTTTCTTCAAAAAGTTGTTTTATCAATGAAGCATCTGCTTCAGTAAATGTCTCTGTTAATTCTAAAGCGAGCGCATTTCCCGGGAAGGTTTTAATTTGTGTCAGCATAGCTATGGTTTTGATAGCAATAAACAATTATCTTATAAAATTTTAGAGTAGAGTTTAACCAAGCTTTCGAGACTGATTCAAAGTTATGTAAATTGTAAGTAATACGTGGGCTTTTTTAAATTCACCGGACATAAGTGGATTTCATCTTTCTGTGTAACGGTTGCGCCTTTTAATTTATCCCCAAGGCAACCAAACCCAACTCCCCACCAGTACTACCTATATAAATATATATTGACTTCCAAATTTTGCTTAACCACAAAATAGTTAAACTGCAAACGTATCTGGTATGGGTAAAACCGCGATAATTATTGGTGCTGGTCCGGCGGGGTTAACGGCTGCTTACGAGCTGGTTACCAAAACGGACATTAAACCTATAATAATTGAAAAAACAAAAGATATAGGCGGCCTTTCTAAAACGGTTGTTCATAACGGCAACAGGATAGACATAGGCGGGCATCGCTTTTTTTCAAAATCGGACACGGTAATGAAATGGTGGCAAAATATTTTGCCTTTGCAGGGTTCGGGAGCTAAAGCCGACGCCATTGAAAATATACACTATCACCACAAAACAACACCAGTAAAACTTTCGGCCGCAGGACCCGATCCTGAAAAATCGGACGAGGTAATGCTGATCAGGAAAAGGCTGTCGCGTATTTTTTTTCTTCGTAAATTTTTCGACTACCCGATTTCTTTAAATAGAAAAACGGTATCCAATCTTGGTGCTATCAGGATCGGAAAAATTGCCTTTACTTATTTATGGGCAAGGGTATTCAAGATTAAGCATATCAAATCGCTGGAGGATTTTTTTATAAGTCGTTTTGGTACGGAGCTGTACAAGATTTTCTTTAAAGATTATACCAAAAAGGTTTGGGGTGTTCCCTGCAGTAATATCGCCGCCGACTGGGGCGCGCAGCGGGTTAAAAAGTTATCTGTTTCGCGCACGATACTTCATGCCATAAAACCAACGTCCCGTAAGGATAAAACAATTGATCAAAAAAACACCGATACCAGCTTAATTGAACAGTTTATGTACCCGAAACTGGGCCCGGGACAAATGTGGGAAACCGTTGCGCGGCTTGTTGAAGAAAAAGGGGCCATAGTTATTAAAGACTGTGACGTTACCGGACTTGATATTTGCGAAAACGGCGTCCGCGAATTAAGCTATTTCGATCATACCACCAATTTGAAAAATGTAATCAAAGGCGATTATTATTTTTCGACAATGCCCGTTAAGGACCTGATCACAGCAATGGGAAGCAAGGTGCCTGAAAATGTAAAAAACGTTGCGCAGGATTTGCAATACCGCGATTTTATAACTGTTGGGTTGCTTTTAAATAAACTTAAAATAAAGAACGAAACAAAGATTTCCACTTTGGGCGGCCTGGTTCCCGACAACTGGATTTATATACAGGAGAAAGATGTTAAAATCGGACGGCTGCAGATATTTAATAACTGGTCGCCTTATATGGTTGCCGACATTGAAAAAATTTGGATAGGGCTTGAATATTTTTGCAATGAGGGCGATGAGCTGTGGGAAATGGCGGACGATGCTTTTATTCAATTTGCAATTGAGGAGCTTCACCGTATTGACATTATTGACCGTGATGAGGTGATTGATAAAACGATAATCCGTGTTCCCAAAACCTATCCTGCTTATTTTGGTTCGTATTCACAATTTGATGTAGTGAGTGATTTTACTGACGAACTGGAAAACTTGTTTTTAATTGGTCGTAACGGGATGCATAAATACAACAACCAGGATCATTCCATGCTAACCGCTATGGCCGCTGTAAATAATATCATCACCGGCGAAAAATCAAAAAGGAACATTTGGGAAATAAACACTGAAGAAGATTTTCATGAAATAAGGAAAAACTAAACACACGTCATCCCGAACTTGTTTCGGGACCTCGCAGGACGAGCGGCTTGCTTGGTTTACATCTTGCACACGCGCTTGCTTGGCGAAGACTTAGCATGAGGGGTGCCGAAATAAATTCGGCATGACATCCTTTTTATTTTTTATTTAAAAACACCTAGTCATCCCGAACTTGTTTCGGGACCTCTCAGGACAAACGGTGTGCTTGGTGTACACCTTGCATATTCGCTCGCACGGCGTATACTTTGCACATGAGGTGCCGAAATAAATTGGGCATGACATCTTTTTAATTTTACTTCCTGGTCACCTTGTATATATAATAATCCTCCCCATCTATTATTGCGCCTTCAAAAGCGGCTAACTTATTGAAGTTGTAGGCGTGATTATTGTTTACCTCATTATCTCGGTTAGTAACCAATATAAACTCTTTAAAATTATTGATATAGCTGGAAGAAGAAATTTCGTCCATCAAAGTTCTGCGGGGATAGGGAAGGTAAGCGCGTTTCCAGATACAGAAACTGCCATATTGGTCAAAATCCAAATAAAATATCTTTTTACCAAGGTAGGCACTGAGCGGCGGCCCGGCATTGTAACCGTCAAAAGCAAGTGGCTGTGTATCTAAATGGTTTGCCTTTAAATAGCCAATGGTATTTTTAGCCTGCGAAAAGGGATGTTTAAAGTCTTGATAGTACATGTATGCTCCCGTAAAAAGCTGGTTAATCAAAATGACATAGATAAATAAGCAGGCGCCCCATCTTTTTAATGGGTTGACACTTCCAACGGAAAAAATGGTAATTCCATCATAATAAGCCAGCCAGAGGGCAGCTATAAAATAAATAAAGAACAACCCAAAATACCTGCTACCAGCAAACCCCGACATCGCAAAGAAAGCCGTTAACAACGCTACTGGGGGAAGAT
>DASXMZ010000329.1:0-10199 GCA_036495385.1 Mucilaginibacter sp.
CTATCCTATAACCGTAAAGTGGGCTGATGAATTTAAAAAACTGCACCCGAATGTAAAGTTTAATATTTCTGCAGGCGGTGCTGGTAAGGGGATTACGGACGCGTTGACAGGCTTGGTTGATATAGGTTTGGCTTCAAGAGATATTGATCCGGCGGAAGTAAAAAAAGGCGCTTACACGGTTTATGTAACTAAAGATGCGGTTGTGCCAACTTTTAATACAGCCAACCCAAATGCTGCTGCATTGCTTGCCAAAGGGGTTAAAAGAAACCAGTTTTTGGATGTATTTGTTAATGGTACGATAAAAAACTGGAACCAGTTGGGTGGCAAGGTTTCGGTTCCCATTCATGTTTATACACGGTCGGATGCCGCAGGAGCCGGTGAAACCTGGGCCAAATATTTTGGGAAAAAACAAGAAGATTTGCTTGGGGTTGGTGTGTACGGCGATCCCGGTTTGGCCCTTGCCGTTAAAAAAGACGTGACCGGTATAGGCTATAATAATTTGGCTTACCTATACGATTTGAAAACCCGCAAACAGGTTGCCGGTGTACACGCCTTGCCAATTGATGTAAATGGTAACGGTAAAATTGATGCCGATGAAAATTTTTACGGAACTATCGATGATTTAACTGCTGCTATAGCCGAAGGCAGATACCCTTCTCCCCCAGCCCGCAACCTCGGCTTTTTGTTTAAAGGAAAACCAAAAAAGAAGGACCTGATTGAATTTGTAAAATACGTATTAACCACCGGTCAAAAGTTCGTCGATGAAAACGGCTATATCGCACTTTCAAAAACCAAATTACAGGAGGAATTAAAGAAAGTCGAGTAAATAGTTGGTTGAGTTGATTAGGTGAGTGGTTATCGAACATAGGGACTCGCAGAGTTTTGTAAACTTCGTAAGTCTTTTTTCAAATTGCCAAATCAACCGTTCACTTAATCAACCTAATCAACTCAATCAACCAATTATGCAACTACGCTTACTAAAAGATAAAATCCTAACCAAACTGATGCTGATACTAACCCTGGCATCAGTTTCTTTATTATTGGTGATTGGCATTGGGTTATATTATAAATCCATCCCGATATTGGACAGGTTGTCGTGGGGGGAGTTAATAACTTCAAGCGTTTGGAAGCCCTTAAAAGGTTTATTTGGCTTTTACCCTTTTATTATGGGGACCTTGTGGGTAACAGGTATCGCCATTATCATTGCCTTGCCCCTGTCTCTTCTTACCGCTCTATACATTGTGGAATACGCGCCTGTTCACATCAAAAGGATACTGGCGCCATTTGTAAATTTACTGTCCGGAGTCCCACCGGTTATATTTGGCGTTTGGGGGGTGCTTTTCATTATCCCATTCCTTCAAAACTATATCGCACCTCACTTTGTGGAGTTTTCAACCGGTTATAGCGTACTCGCTGGAGGTATCGTTTTGGCTGCTATGATATTTCCGCTTATTGTAAGTATCATCAGCGAGGTGCTAAGAACTATCCCGCAAGAATTAAAAGACGCTTCCCTTTCATTAGGGGCCACTCAATGGGAAACTGTGAGGAAAGTGGTACTAAGAAAAGCCTTGCCGGGAATAATAGCAGCAACCGTTTTGGCTATATCCCGTGCATTCGGCGAAACGATAGCGGTATTAATGGTTTGCGGTAATAATGCCGCGGTGCCTCATTCTGTTTTTGACCCGGGCTATCCGCTACCTGCACTCATCGCCAATAATTATGGCGAAATGCTCTCGATTCCCCTTTACGAATCAGCATTGATGTTTGCCGCATTATTGCTTTTCATCATTATTCTATTATTTAACATCATATCGCGGGTTACTTTGGCCCGCCTGGAAAAGAGGTTAGCCGCATGAGAAAAAGAAAACTTGAAGAATTGTTTTTCAAACTGTTGATGGTGCTGGCTACCATTGTAGTCACCGGCAGTTTTTTTCTTATTGTAGGAACCGTTTGTTTCAAAGGGCTGCCCTATATGAACCTGGATATGCTTACAAAAACGCCGGGTGGCGGCTTTTATATCGGTAAAGAGGGCGGCGTGCTCAATGCCATAATCGGATCCTTTTATATCGCCGGCGGTGCCACAATACTGGGACTTTTAATTAGTACTCCGGTGGCAGTATTCATCAACCTTTACATCGATAGCAAAAGGTTTTTGTCAAATACTATCCGAATGGCATTTGATGTGCTTTTTGGTATCCCCTCTATAGTTTATGGTGCTTTCGGCTTCTTAATAATGGTGTATTTTGGTATCAGCGCGTCACTATTGGGAGGCGTTATTGCTGTTACTTTATTGGTAATCCCAATATTAGTCCGTACGCTTGATGAAGTGATCCGTACCGTGCCGCTGGAATTACGGGATGCAACGCTTTCATTGGGTTCAACCCGATGGGAGACGGCCAAAGTGGTGTTGCGACAAATAAGGCCGGGGATATTTACAGCTATACTCTTATCCTTCGGCAGGGCCATCGGCGATGTAGCTTCAGTATTGTTTACAGCCGGCTTTAGTGATAATATTCCAACATCATTACATGAGCCCGCTGCCACACTACCCCTGGCCATATTTTTCCAATTAGGCAGTCCTGTAGAAGAAGTACAGGGGCGCGGCTATGCCTCGGCACTTATCCTTACTGTTATTGTATTAGTTATAACAGTGCTCTCAGAAATATTGATAAAGAAATTTTCAAAACATAAAATGTAATGACCAAAACTCCACATATCAGTGTTCAGCATTTAAATGTGCATATCGGTAATCAGCATATTTTAAATGATATTAATATAAACATCCCCGATAAAAAAGTAACGTCCATAATTGGCCCGTCCGGTTGCGGAAAAACCACCTTACTAAAATCATTTAATCGTTTGCTCGATAATACTCCTGAAGTAAAAATTACTGGCAAAGTATTGGTCGATAATGAAAATATCTATGATGCAGATGCAGAGGTAACGCATATCCGCAAGAAAATGGGATTGCTCTCTCAACGTCCGTTTCCGCTTCCGATGTCTATTTATGATAATGTAGCCTATGGGCCCCGGATTCATGGAGTCCGTAAGAAACAGGATTTGGATCAACTGGTTGAAGAACAATTAAAGGCAACCGGGCTGTGGAACGAGGTTAAAGACCGTTTAAACGCTTCTGCGACGCGTTTGTCTATCGGGCAGCAACAACGGCTATGTCTTGCCCGTGGTCTCGCTGTGGGCCCTGAAATTATTTTAGGCGACGAATCAACATCCGCTCTTGATCCTGTTTCCACTTCCATTATTGAAGACCTGTTTATAAGTTTAAAAGAAAAATATACAATAGTTTTGGTGACGCACATCTTACGCCAGGCACGGCGGGTGTCTGACTATATCATATTTGTATACATGGGTAAGATCATTGAATTCGGCCCGACAGAAGAACTGCTGCTTAATCCGAAACAAGAATTGACTAAGGAATATGTTAAGGGATTTATAAGTTAAATCTCTAATTTGGCCCCTATTGACATATAAATTTATCGTTTTCATCCATTTTGCGCCATTTTAAGCAGAAAATGGTATCGTTTGGCGTTATAAATGATTTATCCTATTTATTATACTCACAAAATATCTTAAAAACTGCAATTCTTACTATATTTTACCTGTATATTGCACCATTTTTTATAATAAATGGCTCATAATTATAATCGCATCATCATCAAAATCGGCTCCAACGTTTTTACCCAAAAAGACGGTTTACCCGATTTAAACCGTATCAGTCACTTAGTTGAACAGATTGCTGAAATAAAAAGACAGGGAAAAGAGGTGATTTTAGTGTCGTCGGGCGCAGTGGCGTCCGGTAGAAGTTTAATTGCGGTTTCGGAAAAATATGATGCTATAGCAGCCCGGCAGTTATTAGCTTCCATTGGCCAGGTTAAACTAATTAATACCTACTCGCACCTGTTTGAGCAATTTAATATTCTTTGTTCGCAGGTATTGGTTACTAAAGAAGATTTCAGGGACAGGCTGCATTACTTGAACATGAAAAACTGCCTTGAAATTTTATTACAGCACCAGGTCATCCCGGTGGTGAACGAAAATGATGTAGTTTCGGTAACAGAGTTAATGTTTACAGATAACGACGAACTTGCCGGACTTATCGCTTCCATGTTAAATGCACAAGCTTTAATTGTGCTTACCAACGTGGACGGGATTTACGATGGCGATCCAAAAGCCGAAGGCTCAGCAGTAATTGAAGAAGTTAGCGGCTCTGTTATCGATTTTTCTTCGTTTGTAAGTTCCGGACGTTCACAATTCGGGCGCGGTGGTATGATCACTAAGTCGACAATGGCGCACAAAGTAGCGAAGCTGGGTATCGCCGTTCACATCGCCAATGGCACTAAAGACAATATATTGGTTGACGTGCTGGAAGATAAAGTGGTACACACCTACTTTGTTCCTAATAAAACAGCCTCTGGTAAAAAGAAATGGATAGCACATTCTGAAAAATATGCCACCGGAGCGGTAAAAATTAACGAAGGTGCAAAGACTGCATTAACCTCCGCCAAAGCGTCCAGCCTGCTACCGGTAGGTATTACTGATATTTTATCCGATTTTAAAAAGGGTGAGATCATCAAGCTTTTGGACGAACAAGATAAACTGGTTGGTTTAGGGATTGCCGAATACGGTTCGGACAAAGCAATGGAAAATGTCGGAAAAAAAAATCAAAAACCGCTCGTTCATTATGACTATCTTTATTTGCAATACTAATTTCGGCAACAATTGAAATTAGTCTTCGTTAAACCTTATAAATCATGAAATACCAGCAATACTTTGAAAATGCCCGCGCGGCTAGCAGAAAACATATCGACCCAAATGTTGTAGAACTCGTTTTGTTACAATTGGCTGAAGCAGCTGTTGATGAAACAGCGTTTTTATTAAGAGAAAATAAAAAGGACCTTGATCGGATGGATCCTAACGATCCGAAATATGACCGATTAAAACTTACCGCAGACAGGATTAAGGGTATAGCTCACGACATTGAGAATGTGGCCCATTTAAATAGTCCTTTAGGAGAAATACTTTCCGAAAAAATAATGCCAAATGAATTGTATATCTCAAAAGTGAGGGTGCCGCTTGGCGTTGTGGGTATTATCTACGAAGCCCGGCCAAATGTAACCTTTGATGTATTCTCCCTCTGTTTTAAAACGGGAAATGTTTGTATTTTAAAAGGCGGCAGCGATGCTGAGTATTCAAACAAGGCTATTATTTCTATTATCCAGGAAGTTTTAACTAATCACGATATTGATTTGAATGTGGTTACGCTCCTGCCCGCCGAACGCGAGGCTTCTGACGCCCTTTTAAGCGCCATAGGCTACGTTGATGTACTTATACCAAGAGGAAGCCAGCAGTTGATAGATCATGTCAGGAATAACAGCAAAGTGCCCGTAATTGAAACTGGCGCCGGTATTGTTCATACCTATTTCGATGAATCGGGCCATTTGCATAAAGGGGCTGAAATAATTTTGAATGCAAAAACCCGTCGTGTTAGCGTTTGCAATGCTTTGGACTGTTTAATCGTTCACTTTAGCAGGATAAAAGATTTACCAAAGCTTGTCAAACCCCTTGGAGAAAATGGAGTTGAGCTTTATGCCGATGACACCGCCTACGCCATACTTAACATCCGTTACCCGGCTAACTTATTACACCACGCAAAACCGGAACATTTTGGAACCGAATTCCTGTCAATGAAAATGGCTGTTAAGGTCGCTGACAGTTTTGAAGACGCACTGGATCATATTGCCACTTACAGCTCAAAACACAGCGAAGCCATTATTTCGGAAGATGAAGCAAATATCGAAACCTTTTTAAACCAGGTTGATGCCGCAGCGGTTTATGTGAACGCTTCCACAGCTTTTACCGATGGTGCAGAGTTTGGTTTGGGTGCCGAGATTGGCATAAGCACCCAAAAATTACACGCCCGCGGCCCCATGGGATTAGAAGAATTATGCAGTTATAAGTGGATTGTAAAAGGGCATGGGCAGGTGCGGGCTGTGTAAAATAAAATCATCTAAAGATTATTCTTTATTGATTTATTAAAGTTTTACATTAAATAAAACCAATAACTTATTGATTATTAAAAGTAATTAACTATTGGTAAATATAAATCTTTGATAAATTTAATAGTTAACGCGGGTTCGCCCTACCCTGCCCTCTCCTTGGAGGGGTTTTAAAAAAGAGCGAAGTTCAAGTCCTCCCAACCGGGGAGGATTATTCATATTGTAATTTGTTTTTTTACGGCATTCATGAGGGCTACGCCGTTTAGGTGGGGCTATCACATTTATTTACCCTACCCTGACCAGCCATAAAATCAAAAAAGGTATCTTTGCGGCCAAATGAGTAAGCACGGCAGGATATTAGTAGCGATGAGCGGCGGCGTTGATAGTTCGGTGGCGGCAGTGATGCTGCATGAGCAGGGCTACGAGGTCATAGGACTTACCATGAAAACATGGGACTACGCCTCTTCTGGCGGAAGCTCAAAAGAAACCGGCTGCTGCAGTCTGGATAGTATTAACGACGCCCGGGCCCTTGCTGTAGGCTACGGCTTTCCACACTACATACTGGATATCAGAAACGAGTTCGGCGATTTCGTGATCGATAATTTTGTTGATGAATATCTTGCAGGCCGCACCCCTAACCCATGTGTTTTATGTAACACCCATATCAAATGGGAAGCTTTGCTGAAGCGTGCAGACAAGCTCGATTGCGAATTTATTGCGACCGGACACTATGCCAATATCCGTTTACAGGATAATGGCAGGTATGTAATTTCAAAGGGTAAGGACGAAAATAAAGATCAGTCGTATGTGCTTTGGGGAGTATCTCAAAAAAACCTTGCGCGCACCAAGTTTCCATTAGGAAGTTTTTCTAAACCGGAGATCAGGCAAATGGCAATGGATATGGGCCAGGTTGAGCTTGCCGGTAAAAGCGAAAGCTATGAAATATGCTTTGTGCCTGATAACGACTATAGAGCCTTTCTAAGACACAAAGTTGAAGATTTGGAGCAACGGGTCGCCGGAGGTAATTTCGTCTTAACAGACGGCACTATAGTAGGCAAACACCAGGGCTATCCTTTTTATACCATAGGTCAGCGCAAAGGATTGGGCATTGCACTGGGCCATCCCATGTTTGTAACCAGCATTCAGCCCGAAACAAATACAGTAGTTTTAGGCACTGTTGATGAACTGGAACGCAAAACAGCATGGGTGAAAAACCTCAATCTGGTCAAATACGAAAATATCAACGAGCCTTTAGAAGCCATTACTAAAATCCGCTATAAAGATGCGGGTACCCAAAGTACCATCGTACAAATGGGCGAGCACATGAAAGTTGATTTTCATCATACCGTATCTGGTATTGCACCGGGACAATCAGCAGTATTTTATGAAGGAAATGATCTGCTGGGCGGTGGTTTTTTGATGTAGTTTTTTGTTGGAAGGTTGTAATGTTTTAAGGTTGAAAAGTTGTTAATTCAACTGTTATTGTGTTTACCCCGCTAGAAGATAGCAAAAAATCCTTGCAGCGTCGCGTGAACCAGTGTATACGCAATATATGGAGCTGCTGAAGTAAAAACCATTGTCGGTTCCGACCAGTAAATTTTGTTTAATAAGGCCAGGGTTATCGTATTGGAAGCGGCCTCCAAGCGAAGTTAAGCCATATATACTGGTAATTTTATTTACGTTGATCCCGTCAAGGTAGTGACCGGCTGTACTATAGATAGAATAGTAACTCCAATTGGAAAAATTTTGAAACATACCCCGGCTGTTTCCCCAGAATAAATTGGTGAAAACCTCATTGTAGCCATTAATTGCGTCATAAATGTTTACTGCTGTATTGATGTTATAACCAAATTCTTTTCCGCCCTCCCAAAGAAACCCGGTAACGGTAGAACCATCGCCAGGTAAAAACGTCGCAGGCTGGTATTGTATAGTATCAGTGGTCACAAAATCGCTGCTTGCAAAAGAACTGTCTTTATAAAATTCTGTACAATAGGTGGCCTCATAAATCTTGCTGTTACCATCATCGGTTTGGTCAATCATTTGGTCAATATCCGAATCATACAAGCGAAAACCTTTGTCGGTGCCTATCATTAAGGTTGATGTGCTTTTTTGAGGTTTAAATACCAGGCTTTCTGCAATACCAACAGAATTCACTTCACCCGGAATGCCATCGCTCACCCCGATAAGCCGCATTGATCCGTTTTCAAAATGAATTACGTTTGTCGACTTTGTAGCAATAAAAACGGTATCCTTACTACGCCCGGCAATATCAATAAATTGGAGGTTGCTGTAAGCAGAAAATACGGCGGTATAATTATCAATTGCAAAAGTGAGGCTGTTGATGCGGTATACTTCGTTGTTTTGAGCTAAAACCCATAAGTAAGGGTCATAAAAGTCGCGCTTTACTTTTATGATTTTTTTGCCGGTTAATAAGTGGGCATTTAAATGAAAATCAACATCCTGCTGGCTGTAAGCCCTTAGGCTTATACTTACTATTAAAATGATTAGCAGGTTACGAAACAGCATCAGTTTACCAGTTTAGGCAAACGAATATATAAATTTATATAGTGATTATCACCAAACACGCAATATTTGTTTGGATGTATTAAACCAAAAATATATTTTCAAACAGGCTTCCAGCATCAGCAGGCTTTTGGAATAGCATAATGTTTTACGGCCCAATCGTTTTAAATGCGTACGCAGGGTAAGATTTTTACGCTCGATGTGATTGGTGCCGTAGCGCTTTACCAGGTGTATCTTTTCCGGAATAACGAATCTGTAGATATTCAGTCCATCGGTATAAATTTGTCTGCACTCTGCCAGCAACAAGGTGTCAATTACCTTTTTGATATTCTTTTTGGTACGTTTACCGGTTTTAAAATCAACTACTTGCTTGCTTTCCTTGTCGACCGCATAAATTACCCAATAATCATTCGTCTTTTTCTTTACAAAGGTTTTCAGTTCGTCAACCTCATAAACCCTTTCGGTTATAATGGCCGGTTTTTTAATGCCGTCAGCTATTTTTTTTATCCGGCGGATTACCGTAACGGCTGAAATTTGCAACAGCCGCGCTATGCTGCGGATGCCGCAGCCTTCCATTACATGCGCAGCTATGTTCGAATTGACGTGAGACTTACAGGCATGATTTGAATAATCTTTTAATTGGGTTCTCTTGCAGACTTTACAGCGATAGCGCTGTTTATCGCCGGCATTCCCAAACTTAATCGTTTCGCCCTCGCAATATTGACATTTTATAGGAACAACAGCTTTGTAACACTTCATCAAGGTTCAGGTATTTAGGTTACCCGAAAGGTACAAAAACAAAGCGGATGGCATTGTATCACCACCCGCTTTTCCCTTTATTTGTTTTAAGCCCTAAAAATCACTCCTCATTATCAGTATTTTATAAAATAACAACACTTTTGTAACACTACCCAGCACTCGATGCTCCTCCAGGCCCAGCCGCGTCAAATTGAGCCACGTCTGATATATCGAGGTTATTGCTTTCAAAATTTCCAACATCTGTGTCAGGATCTTCTTCTACAACTTCTTGCCTTGCAGTAGCTGAATGATCATCAGTAACCGCTTTATAGCTATCTAAAAATGCCTTTTGCTGGTCTGTTAACTTAGAGACGTCACCGCCATTAGCTGTTGCAACAACCTTTACATTATTATTGTAACCTTCGGCATCTTTTACGTTCGTTGTTGTTATCTCAAACTGGCCACCAAGTGCTTTATTTACTTGCGCCAAGTAATCAGCTTTGGCCTTATCACTCTCAAATTTTACGTGAAGATCTGTTGGACCCATCCCATCAGGGTCAATTAATCTAATCGGGTTATCAAGGACATAATTGTACGGTGAATATCTCCTCATTTTCTCCGCCAACGGATCCACACTCGTCCACCTTGCAATCACCGGATCATAGAACCTTGCGCCGTAATCGTATTCTGTCAGCTCCTCCTGAAGCTCCTTTTTATTGTAAAGATATTCATTTTTAATTCCGTTTCCATATCTTGCTATTTCCATACCAAACGGATAATAATCATCCTGCTGTTCTTGTCTTGCAACACCTGATTGAGTATCAAAGCTAATCCTGGTATTGCCAAGGTTATCACCTAAATAATATTCATAGTTATAACTTGTGCCATTGGGGACGGCTTTGCCTTCTTCTGTTTGTATAAAGG
>DASXMZ010000330.1:0-3145 GCA_036495385.1 Mucilaginibacter sp.
ATTGTATTTCTATGACTATATAGGGCTGGAAATTATCGATGGCCTTCATGCTGAAACAATTAATATAGTTAATGAAGGAATAAAAATTACCCCTGTCAGTGCAAAACTCATCTACACAAAGAAGGTTAATAAGTACATCACCAGCATAGCTTTTTTATTTCCTGAAGTGCGTGCCGGTTCAATTATTGAATATACATATAATTGGAAAGGTAATAACTTACATGATATGCCGACCTGGTATTTCCAGGGACTTTTACCAACCCGTTACAGCGAATTTGATACACATCTTGATGAAGATCCGATGACCTACAGGGAAGTAGAATATGTAAATCAACCTTATATCAAACATTTTGGGGATTCCACAACTAAAAGCCAGAGTATAACTATGCCTGATAGGAGCATTACTTTCAAAAGAATTGCCAGCGAACAGGATGGGACGATAGTTTTGAGATATAGTATAATATTTAAAAAATCGATATACCCTAAAGACGATTATCCGGAATTTTACGAGTTTTTTAAACGAACTTACGAAATGCTAAATGAGCAGATCGTATTAAAAAAAATATAATATTTTACACAAATAGATTTTTACTATCTTCGAATTGATTAAACCTAAAACAATGAACAAATTTATCACAGTTTTTACCCTGGCAATATTTGCCATGTCCGCTAACGCTCAAACCAATCCCGCAAACCCAACGGTTCCTACAACTCAGCCATTTGGAAAAGTTAGCAAGGAAGATCTTGAAATGACATCCTGTGACTTCGAAAAGGATGCAAATGCCGAAATACTTTTTCATAAGGGCACAGTTACAATTGACAACACTTTTAGTTTGTTTTTTGAAGAACACGAACGAATAAAAATTTTTAATGAAAAAGGCAAAGAAAATGCCGACGTCCGTATTTTATTTTATTCAGGGGGGAATCTCGAAGATATCTCAAGCGTTCAGGCGCAAACAATCAACTCTAATAATGGAAATATAGAAATTACTAAGGTCGATAAAAAGCTTATCTACACTAAAAAAGTTGATAAAAATGTTTCGGCAATAACGTTTTCCTTCCCAAATGTAAAGCCAGGGTCAGTAGTAGAATATAAATACACCAAGTTATGCCGAAATGTAGGTGATTTTCCGGATTGGTATTTCCAGTCGAGTGTTCCAACCCGTTATAGTGAACTTAATACCTCAGTACCAAGTTCGTTATATTACAAGAATTTGGTTATGGTTCATCAGCCGTATGTTAAAAATACCGACGCAGTTAAGTCAATGGCCAACATTCCCTCTCTTAACAACGAACCCTACATGAGTTCAAAAAAAGATAATTACGAAAGAATTCTTTACCAATTGCAAAGCTATAATGCGGGTGCGGCATCTCAATCTTTTTCGGATTCGTGGAAAAAAGTAGGAGAAGACGAAATGGATTACACTGATTTTGGAGGCCAATTCAGAAGAAAGTTAGCCGGTGAAGATGTAATTATTGCCAAAGCTAAAGGCTTAAAATCCGACGATGAAAAAATCGCTCTAATTTTTGATGAAGTTAAAAATGCCATGAAATGGAACGAAGAAGATGAGCGGTATACCGAAGATGGTACGTCGGAAGCATGGGACAAAAAGATAGGCAATTCAACCGAGATCAATTTGATGGTATACCATCTGCTTAAAAAAGTAGGCCTTAAGGTATTTCCGATGCTGGTTAGTACCCGTGAAAATGGTAAGGCAAATCCGGCTTATCCAAGCGAATATCAGTTTAACCGAACCGTTACCTATTTCCCGATTGACAGCAACAGATTTTATATACTTGATGCAACAAGTAAATACAATGTATATAACGAAATACCGAGAGTTTTGCTAAACGGGTTTGGTTTTTATATGGATAAAGATAATCAGGTGTACGAGATGGTTTTTCTTCAAAATGTTTCTCCGGTACGGCAAGTGGTAATGGTGAATGCTGAAATTAAGCCCGATGGAAAAATTAACGGCACGGCCCAGGTGAGTAGTTTTGGCTACAACAGGGCTTTCGCAGTAAAAAAATACAAGACCGATGGCGAAAAGAAATATATTGATTACTTACGCGATGATGACAACAATTTGAAGATATCAAGCTTAAAATTTGATAATATGGAAGTGGATTCGCTGCCACTAACTCAAAACATTGATTTTACCCTTGATTTGGCCGGCTCTGACGAACATTACATTTACTTAAATCCTAACCTGTTTTCAGGATTGCGCAGCAACGAATTTTTAAGCGAAAATCGTTTTACTGATATCGATTTTGGCTATCGCAATAATTATTCAATAAATGGCATTTATAAAATACCAGCCGGCTATAAGACTGACGCAATGCCGAAAAGCGCAAGTATGACCATGTCGGATAATAGTATCTCTTTCAGGCGGATTGTAGCCGAACAGGATGGTTCAATTGTAGTTCGATATACGATTGATTTTAAAAAGTCGATGTACTTTAAAGAGAACTACCCCGAATTTTATGCGTTTTTTAAAAAAATGAATGAAATGATGAATGAACCGGTTGTATTTAAAAAAGGATAATTGAGGTATGAACAAGAGAAATTTTTATTGTCTACTGCTCACTGCAGCCACATTCATTGGTGCAATCGCGAAAGCCCATGGGCAGGATAAAGATATACCTAAAGAATTGTATAAAGCCGCCAGCATCCCTGATTCATTAAAGGAAGATGCTAATTCGGTGGTGCGCTACAGTATGAAAGAATATACAGTAGACGGCCCCGGTAAAGCCATTGATAAAATACACACAATCGTTACAGTTTTGAACGACAAGGCCGATGATGAAGCTGGAATATCATTGCCCTATAATAGAAAATTTTCTTCTGTTTCTTCTTTCGAAATGAAGGTGTATGGCGCTGACGGTAATCTGTTAAAAAAATATCACAAAAGCGACATGTATGATCACGGAGTTATTGATGAATCAATTATTACTGACGACAGAGAATTATCGATCGGATATAATATAGCCAGCTACCCGGTTACGATAGAAATGATATATGAGGTGGACGAAAGGAGTTTAATTAACCTTGACACTTGGCATATTCAATATGCGGAGCAATCTGTTCAAAATGAATACTGCCGGTTATCAATAAGTAAAGATGCAGGATTGCGTTACATTGATA